>JAEYQZ010000103.1 GCA_023409695.1 Methanobacteriota archaeon
CTTTTTATATCCATTATCTCATTTAATATTTCAAACTCATCCTCAGTAAGCTTGTTTTTAAGCTCAGACACAAGGATCTTATAGTGATTTTCAGGTATATCCACATAAAGGACATCCCCTTCATCAAAGTCCTTACCAAAAATTGCATCTTTTATACTCATAGCAACTTTTTGCCCTTTGGATGCTGATTTTAAATTTTTTCCTTTATCCTGCATGCCTTCTACTTTTCCAACTCTTGCCCCATCGCCTCTAATTAAGCCGTAATCCTGCTTAACTGTACCTGACAAGACTTCAATACCTGCTATTGCAGGTTTACTATTCCTGAATACTAATTTAGGAATTATTCTAATTTTAGCTGGTTTTATTATAGCATCAAGCCATGCTTTTTTCTTTCTCTCTTCTGCAGCTTTTATCCATTCATCATAATCTTCTATCAACTGATAAATGATATTTGATGAAAACAGCTTAATTTCGGAAGCTTTTATTTCTTCAGCTGCGGAAGGTAGAACTTTAACATTGAAAGCAACGATAACTCCATAAAGAGGATCTTCATTTTTAACAATTGAAGCATCTACTACATCCCTTCGAGAAACATCTCCAATATCTGCAGCCCGTATTGGAATTTTCATATCTCTAAGTAGATTCACAAGTGCTTCAAGTGAACCAAGGGTATCTGCCTTTACAACAATTCCAAGCTCATCAGTATCTATTTTTATGTCTTCAATTTCTTTTAAAATTTCTTCTTTAACATGCTCAAAATCATCCCTCGCAACACGCAGAGGTGATCCTGACATTGCATTTTCGATATTTGGAGCTACAATTTTAATACCTGCAGCTGCAACAACTTCATCGATCTTTTTAAATCGCTTTTTAGCTTCTCGTATCTCTTCAAGAGGATTTGGTTTTAAAAGGGACCTTATACGTGTAGTTATAACATCATTTACTGTCATAACAGCAATGGTATCATCTTTTTTCAGTATACCATCATAGATTACAGCATCTATGGTTACTCCCAGTCCAACTTCTTCCTTTACCTCAAGAATAGTTCCTTTTGCAGGAGCATTTTCTTCTATTTTGAGCTGTTCTTTTAAGTACTGTTGAGCAAGTCCCATGAGCATAGCTAAAAGTTCAGGTACTCCTTCACCTGTTTTTGCACTTATAGGGACAATACTTATTTGTTTTGCAAAGTTACTGATCCTATCAAATCTTTCAGATTCAAAGCCTTCTTCATGTAAAATTCCAACCAGTTCATAGACACCGGTATCTAATTTTTCCTGTACACTTTGAGGTTGTTTAGGAAAAGTTTCTAAAAAAGGAGCTCTCTCATGTGTTTGCCATCCGTATATTTTATCCATTTTATTTGCTGCAACAATAAAAGGAGTTTTATACATCTTAAGAATATTTAAAGCTTCATAAGTTTGCGGTTTAAATCCTTCATTTAAATCCACAATCAGTATGGCCACATCAGCAAGCGCTCCTCCTCGTTTACGAAGAGTTGTAAATGCCTCGTGTCCAGGAGTATCTACAAAGAAAAGGCCAGGAAGAGTCTCTTTGATACCCAATTTTTTGAGAAATTCGCCACCAATGTTTTCAACAACTTCTATTGGCACTTCTGTTGCTCCAATATGCTGAGTTATTCCTCCAGCTTCTTTTTGAGCAATTATACTGCCTCTTATAAAATCTAAGAGCGTTGTTTTTCCGTGATCCACATGTCCGAGTACTGAAACTATTGGTGATCTAATTTTCAATTTTGACCTTCCTAAAATTAAAGATAATAAAAATTTATTCGTATATCAAACTTTCATCAGGTAGAGCATATTCATTGATTTCAGAATCATTGAAAAATAATGCAATTTCCCTTTTTGCAGATGTTGAGGAGTCTGAAGCATGGATTATGTTCCTACCAGTGTCAAGGGCATAATCCCCTCTTATGGTTCCAAGATCTGCTTCTTTTGGATTTGTAGCTCCGACCATTTTTCTGATAAGGCTTATACAATCATCGCCTTCAATTACCATTGCAAGAACTGGTGCTGAGGTAATATAACTTACAAGATCATTAAAGAATGGTTTTTCTTTGTGTTCTCCATAGTGTTCTTTTGCAAGTTCTTCAGAAATATTCATCATTTTTACAGCTACAAGTTTAAGACCGCGTTCTTCGAACCTGGTTAAAACTGTTCCCATGAGCCTTCTAAGTACTGCATCGGGTTTAAGCATTACAAAACTTCTTTCCATCATTGTTTAACCCACTTAACCTTTCTTGGGACTCTTCCTAATTTAATCCTATTTTTTTCACATTTGCTGCTGCAGAAGAAAAATACAGTTCCGTCTTTTCTGACGTACATTTTTCCAGTACCCTGGTGTATTTCCTGTCCACAGAATGAACATGTTGCCATATTAAACACCTTCTCAATTATGGAGTACGGATCTCTTTAGCTTCTCTTATTGTATCGAGTAACATTAAGATGTCGCCTTCCCTTATAGGCCCCATAATATTTCTTGTTAATATTCTTCCTTTGTCTCTTCCTTCAAGTATCCTACATTTTACCTGCATGACCTCTCCAGTCATACCAGTTCTTTTAAGAACTTCAATTACTTCAGCAGGAGTTGCTTCTGCCATATAATCACCCTGAAATTATTAAAGTGAGAAAGGCTATTGCCTTCCTATAAAAAAAGTTAAATTATTTTTTGAGTTCTTCGACTTTTTCAACAACTTCGTTGACTAAATCTTCAGCTTCACCTGCATCAGTTATGACTGCAGATGCAGTACCAACATTTAAACCTGCTGCTTCTCCTAATTCATCCTTAGTTGGGATGTATACGTAAGGAGTTTCTTTTTCTTCAGCAAGGACAGGTAAGTGTGCTGCTATTTCAGGAGGATCGATATCCTCTGCTATAAGTACTAATAACGCACTGCCTCTTTCTATGGCTTTGGTTACTTCGTTTGTTCCTTTTCCGACTTTACCGGTGTCTCTTGCAATTTCTAAAGCCTCAGCAGCTTTATCAGCTATTTCTTGTGGTACATCAAATTTCACATATATTGCTTTTGCCATGTAATTTACCTCCTTTTTCATCTGGTTTTTATACCATCCATCGGCATGATCTTAATTTCAACTTTTGTCTATATAAAAGTTTTTGCCAAATAGGATTTTTAACATTAAAAATGTAGTTCAATCTAATTATTCCCGCACAAAGCTTACGAAAAACATAATTTTTAGAGCCCTCGAACATGAAACATACAAATATTTCAACGTCAAAAACTTCGTTTTGTGACAGTGTTCATGGGATCGAAAGCTGTCAAAATTCTTTGAATTTTTGAGCAGTTGGTTTCTATCTAAAATAGTTTTAATTAAAAAACATTAGAAGAACTAGTATATAATAGATATAAAATCATTACATATATACTTTGTCGTGCAGTCATATAACATGATAACCTGTAAAATAGTGGTTTTTCAATGAAATAAACCATTAAATCAAGTTAAATCTAATAAACCATCTTATCAAAAAATATCTTCAAGTTTAAATTAGAATACCAGTTTTTCAAAACCAAGATCATATTCCGTTATACAAACGCTCCCCAAGGAAAGATGGTAATTTTTCATCCCCAATAGCCGTGACAACTTTATCTATATCGTATTTAATTCTATAAATCTTAACTTCATTAGCAAGTATATCTAAAAAAGCAAATGACGCTCTACTGTCACCATCTCGCGGCTGACCAACACTTCCAGGATTAAAAACAAGTTTATTTCCAAATTTTTTTATGAAAGGAATATGAGTATGGTCCATTATCAAAATATCCACATTTTCAGATTGAAGAAAAGATTTTAACGTAGAATCAGGAGTAGAAGGAAAAATATATTCACTCAGGGGATCTCTAGGACTGCCATGAACAATCATAATATTTACATTATCTATTTTAATCTTGATTTTGCGTTTTAAATTACGTAAAAATTCAATATTTTTATCTTTTATAACTTTCCTTGTCCAATCCATTGCCTCTTTTGCATAAGGGTTAAATCCACTGACATCTCCAGTTACAGACGCAAGATCATGATTTCCAGTTACAGAAATAGCTTTTAGTTGCCTAAGTTTTTCAATACATTCATTGGGTTGTGTATAATATCCAACGATATCTCCACAGCACAGGATCCTGTCAGAATCTATCTTTTCAAGTACCCTTTCTAAGGCATCTAAATTACTGTGTATATCAGAAATAACAGGTAAAATCATAGAGAAATTAATGAAAAATAACAGTTAATATAAGTAAAAAACAAATAAAGAAAAGAGTTAAAAGGCTTATAACCTTTTAACAGCTAATTCGACATCTGATGCTTTGACGGTTTTTCTTCCAGCGTGTTTTGCGAGTTTAACAGCTTCTGAAGCTATTACTTCTCCTTTTTCTTCTAAAGCTTTAGCTAAAGCTTCCCTTGCGTCGTCACTGACTCTTTCCGCACCAGCGTTTTTTATTATTCTTCCAATTGGAGCAATTGGTAATTCAGCCATAAACAATCACCTCATTTTTATTTGTTATTATAAAGTGTTCGAATACTCCTATATATATTTATCGTTTTTTTCTATGATTATTTGAAAATCCATATGGTTTTTGGCCAGTTGAAGTCGATCCATATGATAACTGGTCACCACAATATAAACTATATGATTTTTTGACCTACTTAACCAAATTATATGATACTTGCTCATGGAAACATAAACACTATGATTTTGAGTGTACCAAAAAAAAATAGAAGATAAAAATAAGTTAAAATTAGTTAAAAAAAAAGCTGGGATGAAATTGATTATCCCTGGCTTAAAATACGAGAAAGCTCGTTAATATCCGCATCAATTTCAACAGGTTTTACACATGCATCTATAGCAGTATTAGGGTCTTTTAATAAATGGCCAGTTACAATACAGACTACCTGCTCATTTTTATCCACTTCGCCATTTTCCACAAGCTTTTTAAGGCCTGCAATGGATGCTGCAGACGCCGGCTCTACCCCAATTCCTTCTGTTCTCGCAAGTAATTTCTGAGCGCTTAAAATCTCATCATCAGTTACAGTTTCTGCAAAACCATTAGATTCATTTATTGCTCTGATAGCTTTTAAAGCGCTTACAGGCGCTCCTATTCGTATTGCAGTTGCAATAGTTTCAGGGTTTTCAAAAGGAACAATATCTTTTTTATTTTCACGTATAGCCCTGACAATTGGCGCTGCACCTTCAGCCTGAATTCCAGTCATCATTGGCAGATCTTCCATAAATCCTGCCCTGTGGAATTCATTAATTCCTTTCCATATAGCAGAGATGTTACCCGCATTTCCAACAGGTAAAATAATCCTGTCTGGCGATTTCCATCCAAGATCATCCACAATTTCAAATCCAATTGATTTCTGTCCTTCCAATCTAAATGGATTTACTGAATTTAAAAGATATAATTTACCTTCAAGTGCAAGTGCGGTTACAGTTTCAAGGGCTTCATCAAAGTTACCCCTTATTGATAGAACCTCAGCACCGTGGAACATTGCTTGAGCGAGTTTTCCAAGAGCTACTTTTCCAGAAGGTAAGAGTACTACACACCTTAATCCAGCCCTTGCTGCATAAGCTGCAAGAGATGCAGATGTATTCCCAGTAGATGCACATCCAACAGTGCTTACTCCAAGTTCCATAGCTTTTGTTATTCCAACACTCATTCCCCTATCTTTAAAACTTCCAGTTGGGTTTGAACCTTCTACTTTAACGTAAAGTTCTACGCCCAGTTCTTCACCAAGTTTATCACATTTACAAAATGGAGTTCCTCCTTCTTCAAGAGTTACAATTCTAGCAGGATCTACAGGCATAAATTCTTTATATTTCCACATAGTAGATTTTCTGCATGAGAAAACATCCTTGGATACATCTGGTTCGCATGTAACTTCCAATATTGAGCCACATTCTTTACAGGTGTATATTATTTCACCTAAATCGTATTCTGCGCCACAAGTTATACATTTTATCATAAGTAGCCTCCAACGGTTTATTACGACCATTCTAGTCTGATTAAAGTAATAAAAACAATATATTACACAATCTGTAATTGAGTATAAAATTTCTAATTCTTAAATATTCCCCTATAAATAAACAATTAAAAAAATGAGCAAATAAATTAGTACTTTTTTAATTCCACCATTTCCTAAACTTAATTAAAATTTTCTCCATTAACCATGTTCTATCTTCCAATATTCACTTCCATTTTGTAAGTATCTCATCCCTGCTGAAAGTGGCTTTACTTATATAAAATAGGACTGCATCAATAATAAAAAGGATTGCAGATATTACAAACAGATTGATAACACTAAGTGATATTGCATTTGTTACAAGCAAAATATATACACCCATAAATGGTATAAATAAAATTAGTCCGAGCTGATTCGCGGTTCTCACATCGTTAACTCTTGAGGATATGATGACATTCAACTGAATGCTTAATATAGATGAAAGAGGTACCGCCAGCAGCAGAATAAATGCTATACTCCAATTAGGGAAGAAAAGATAGCCAACAGCATTATACGTGATTGCATCCATAAGCCCCATGAAAATTAGAGAGCCAATATATATTATACCAACACAAGGCAAGAACGAAGCTATGGTCTTTCCAAATAAAAGTTCACTATCAGTAGTGGGTGTCGCCAGAAGCGGTTCCAAACTCTGCTCAATCTTTTCACCCAAAATACTGTACGATGCAAGAGTACTTGGGAGAATGTAAGCCAAAATAACATAAAAATATGAAAATGCATTCAATAAAACTATAATTTCAGATGTAGAATCTTGAGAACTTGCCACAGAGCTAATAACTAGCGGTAAACCAATTGAGATTAAGAGGGGAATAATTACCAATGAGTATATAATACGTTTCTTCTTCCAGAATATGCTGAAGTCCTTTGTTGCTATAATCCATGATTTCCAGAGTTTCATTTAGTCCCTCCTCACAAATTTCAGGTAAGCATCTTCTAAAGTTGGACTGAGCCGGGTGACATATTGAACCTGACCGCCAGCACTTATTATTGCATCTACAATGATCGGATTTTCTTTTTCAGGATTAACTACATCAATAATTAACTTATTATTGTCATTTATAATATTTCTTAGAGATAATTTATGTAATGCTTTTAAAACTCTATCAGTTACATGTTCTAATTGAATTACGGTTTTATTTCCCCAAACTGATTCTTCCAATTCTTCAGGAGTGCCTATTACTCTCAACCTAGTGTTGAATATTCCAATTTTGTCACATGTCCGCTGAGCCTCATCAAGATTATGTGTGTTTATAAAGATAGTTTTCTTCTCCTTTTTAAGATCAAGTATGAAATCTCTGACTGTCTTTGATGACTCAGGATCTAGATTCGCCGTTGGCTCGTCCAGAAATAATATTTCAGGATCATGAATAAGGGCACGTGCTATAGCCAGTTTTTGCTTCATTCCTTTAGAAAATGTTCCAACTGCCACATCTTTTTTATCCCAGAGCCCTAACATCTTAAGAAAACGCTCAATGTTTTCTTTTCTCTGGGCATCTGTGCATTCATATAATTTTCCATAAAAATCAAGGTTCTTATAAGCAGTTAAGTCATCATACAGACTCACATTTTCAGGAAGTAATCCTATGATCTTCCTGATCTTCAAAGAATCCTCCTCATCACTTATGTCATAGCCTGATATCCTGGCTTCTCCACTGGTTTTTGATATGAGACAGCTAAGCATTCTCATTGTAGTAGTTTTTCCTGCACCATTCGGCCCTAAGAAACCAAAAATCTCTCCTTGCTCAACATGAAAGGTAAGATTATCTACTGCAGTAAATGTCCCAAACTTCTTTGTAAGATTTTCCGCATCGATCAAAGCGCATCAGCCCAGTTTTATTTTTAAATGAGTTTTTAACCATCAAAAAATAAAATATATGAATTTTCACACAATTTATATTATGTAACCAGTTTGAAGTCTTCTTTTGATATATTTTTCTATTTTAATCTTAAAATATTCCAATATGTCTTTCATACCCTAAATTTCTGGAGTGATAGTTCAGTATGGATCCTAAACTCCATATAAAAAGAATTTAAAATTAAAAATAATTAGATATTTATTTAAATCATGCCTTTAACATAAGAAGCCCATGAAATAGTAAAATTAGCTTCAATAATCGCTGCAATAAATATTAAAACTGCCGCAATTACAAATAAAACTAGAGATTCTTTAAATTCATCATAATTTACATTAAATATCTGTCCTATTTGATCTCTTATTGGCATGTACTTTTTCATATGGGTCATATCACTTACAATGCGAATAACACAACTTGCAAGCCTGAAACCAGCCGCACCGGCTATAATAATACCCGCAATTTCAAATACGCCGTGAGGGAGAGTATAAAGTATAAAATCGCCGATAGCAAACTTAGAAGCAGCATATCCAATAAAAAGGCCATTAAAAGCCAAAAGTCCTGCTGTAACTATTCCAAATCCAATTCCCCACACATAAATAGAAAATGCAATTTTAATATTATTTAAAAATATAGAAAGCGTGGTAAGTTTTATCTGGCCATTATTTACGCCCTCTTTAAGAGATTTCAAAGTACCCGACAAAAAATGGTCCATTACTCCAGATAAAAAATAACCTGCAAACATAGACGCGAAAAATATGAATGCTGAGGCTATCAAAAACATTTCATTTCGTTTATACAAACCAGTGAAAAATCCATGATGTTTTTCTTCATTTGAGAATCTTTTTTCTAACATTTGGGTTCCCTATCCAGTATTTTTTGAGCTTTTTCCTTTGCTTCTTCTCTTTTACGAGAGAATTCTTCAAAGAAATTTTTCATCATGCTTGCTGCGTTCTTTTTACACTCACCACACATAATGCTGCCGCTTTTGCATGATTCACGTAGCTCTTCAAGTTTTTTTTCGGACGGTTCCAGGTGATATACCAGTAATTCATAAATAGTACAGTCTTCTGGAACTCCACCTAACTTACGCTGTTCCTCTAAGCTTTCTCTTCCACCAGATTTAGCTGATTTAACCTTTTTTTCTACTTCTTTAGGTGAATCACTTAAAAATATGGCAGATTTAGGTTTACTGCTTGACATCTTATCTCCAGTAAGTCCTGTCATAAACCTGTGATAAGTCGAGGAAGGGGATACGAATTTAAATTTACTTTTAAAACGTTCTGCAATATCTCTTGTAAGTCTTATATGAGGATCCTGATCTGGCCCTACAGGCACCACAGTTGGCTTTGGACCGCCACATTCTTCAGTTTGAGGAAGAAGAATATCTGCAACCTGAATCAAAGGAGCATACATATGGGCAATATTGGTACTTCCTGAAAAACCATAAATAGCCTTCATTTCATTAAAATTTACCTTTTTTGACAAAATATATGCAAGATCTCCCAGATCACGATTTTCTGATTGAAGATATACATTAATATTTTCTTTTTCAAAATCCAGACCAAGAGCTATATAATTTGTTATGTACTCAGAAATTGCAAGTTCTCTTGAGGTTTCAAAATCAATTCCTCTTGCAGAATAAGCTTCCATATCTGCTATAGGAATATAAATGTCTGCTCCTTGTTCTTGATACCATATAAGCTGATCTACGATCATTTTATGACCTATATGCATTTTTCCACTGGGCATCATCCCACTTACAACAGCAAAATCTTTTCCTTCCCTCATTGCTTTAAGTATCCTTCCATAATCTCTCTGTCCAAAAATTATGTTTCTTTGCATCAATGAATGAGGATTATCTATCTCTTCTTTTAAATTCCCAAACGGTTTAATTCCAAACTGTTTTGTAAGTTTTTCATAATCGATGATTGCTGAACTCCATGGATCTATCAATTGATCACCTAATTAAATTGAATATTAACATTTAATAGTTTATTTTCATTTTATAAATGAATAATAAATTTGCATAGTCATATAATATTATTATTCATTTTATAAAAACATCACTGGAAATAGTTATGCATCCATTCTACAATTCCAAGCATTCTAATTAAATTAAATATCATCCAGCTATGCTTTCATATTATGAATCGGGTTACTATTCACTTTATAAAAAACATCACTGGAAAATTAGTTTATGTTTGTCATTACAATTCCATGTATCTCTGATTTAAACGACATAATTTTATAACTATACACTTATCACAAATAAATAAAGGTTGTGGTTATTATTTTAAAAAAATATCACAAGAAAACTTAGGGTCTTGTCCATTCCACATTATAATAAGTAATATCGTTTTCTTCATCAACCACGGCAAATAAGAGCTTTTTATTAACCCCATGGGCTACTCTTACATAACTTGAAAAATCAGATATCTTGATTTCATAATCTTCTGATGCTACTTTTACAAGAAAATCGGAGTGGCCATCTCCAGGAGATTTTCCTCGCTCATAAAGCCTAAACTCAGAGCCGTATTTAAAACCAGTCTTTACAACATAGCCCCTATTTCGAAGATCCCTGAAAACAATATATTTTGAAAATAGATCTTCTCTACGGATCAATTTAAACATTTCATCAAGCGGTACTTCTTTTCCACCCCTTAAAATGTTTATTCTTTCCTTTTCAGCCAGGTAAAGTGCTTCAATTAGGGAAATCTGCAATCCTTCTTCACTCATGTTTCCATAATGACTTTTCTCGTGAAGCTTTGTCCCTTTTTTGTCTTTGATTATAACTACATCTTCGGATAGCTCCGCATCCATTTTTTCACCTGATAAGCCCATTAAGATGTTTATTCAATTGTAGCATGTCTTCTCTTTAGATCAATTTCTTTTTTACCGAGACGAGCCATAAACTCAGCTATAAGCCCATCAAGAAATAGATGAGTACTGTCTTCAAAAAGAGTTCCCATAGGAGTTAGATCATCGTAATGTCCCTTCAAAACATTTGATGTATAATGTTTCCATGGTTCCTTGGTTTTACTGTCTATATGTATTACAACATCCAGACTTTTAGCTAATGTAGATTCCATATTTCCAGTTATCCCAATAACTTTGGCATTGGCTTCTTTTGCTGTTTTTGCCGCGAGTGTAACTGTTTTAGTTTCTCCAGAACCAGATATTGCGATTAAAGAATCCGTTTCCCTAATGGCAGGAGTTGTAACATCTCCAACCACGTAAACTGTAAATCCGAGGTGCATCAACCTCATTGCAAACATTTTTCCCACTAATTCGGACCTTCCAGTACCTACAATAAATACGCTGTCTGAATTTACAATTGTATCTATCATTTTAGAAACTTGTTCTTCATCGATTCTTTCTATAACTTTAAGTGCATGTGTTGTTATTTCTTTAGCTGTTTTTTTTACGTATTCCATCTTTATTCCCTGTTTAATTTAGTTATTATATTAATTAAATCCGAGTATTTTACCTGCCAACCTGCAACCATTTATTTGCTGGTTGATCAGGAATACCAGAATTAAAATCACAGATTCTCAAACCTGCCAACCTGAAACAATTAATCAAAATTTTTCAAGTTCTGCAAAATTAAAAATACTGAACTTAAAGCCCAGTTATCCGTAACCCTGCAAATTTAATTTTATTTCGAATATTAAGATTTATAAGCAATGGAGTTAGTTTTTCAACTATTCTTGCATTTTCAAGCGGACCACAATCTACCGATCTTATGTTTGGAATCTTTTCTGCAAGTGCCATCACTGTTTTTCTAGCTTCCTCATCATCACCAGATACAAGACAGTCGCAGTCTACATCCCTTTTAATGTTTAATAAACTTGGAGCGCTTATATTGTTAAAAGCAGAAACTACCCTTGCATCTGTATTCTCAAGTAATTCAGCAGTTCGCTCAGCTGCAGAGCCCTGCCATACATCCACATATCGTGTTGGCCTGCCACCTAAACAGCCGTCCAATGGAACTGTTGCATCAATAACTATTTTATCACCGATGAATTCCTTTATACTTTTGAGGGTTATTATTTGAGCCTGCAGAGGTACTGTCAGCAGTATAATATCTCCTTCTTTTGCTGCGTCCACATTAGTTGAACCGTGAATATTTGAAACTTCTTCGCCTTCCAACATTTCCTTTACAGTATCTACAGCATTTTCTGCCTTTTCTGCGTCTCTGGATCCTATTATAATATCTTCGCCTGCTTTCACAAACCTTAACGCTAAACCAAGTCCCTGATCTCCTGTTCCACCTATTATTGCAATTTTCATAAAAAGATCTCCCTTTTGCCTAAATTTACACCTTAAAAAAGGATAATTGTTTTTATGTTTAACTTTATAAAAACCTTTTTCTAAATAGTACAATAATCAATTTTTAGATACAACTCCCTAAAAGAGATAATACTTTGATTTAACTTATTTAAAGGCAAAAATTAATACAAACTGAAAATATAAAACGATCTTACTAAAGCTGAAGTTAAGTCAAGAGATAAATTAAACATATTTTAAAATTAAACTTTATTTATAAACAAATCTAATAAATAACTGCTTAAGAGTTTTATAATCTCATACATTCAGATTTACTGTGTTTTATTTTTTGTAAAATCCGCCAATAAATTTTTTATTTCATTTTCTTCTTCCAGTGATTCATCTTTATACTCATTAATACGTACCCATATGGAGTTCTTTTGAACAGCAAAATAATGTCCATTGTCAAGCAATATTTTAGCAAACTCTTTAGTATATTCCTGGTTTTTAAAATGTATGTATCTCGTGTAGGTAATTGTTAACATTTCATTCTCTACTTTCATAATATTTTATATATTTGTAATATTTAGTTATAGTATTTTAAGAAAAATTCAGCCATTACTTTTCAAATGCTCTACCACAACCCCTGATACTATCTTTAACCTTATAATAGATTGCATTAAAGGAGGTCCACAACATGCGATTTAGCGTTATTAAATATGAAGAGGAAGAAACATCTTACTACAACCCCAAAGCCTTTTATAGGGATGAAAACATGATTATATTCCCTTTTGAAGAATTTGACAACTTCTATAATGAAATGGTACAAAATTTAAATGTTGTTAAAAATATTTTAAACGAGGCTCTAAGTTCCGACTCACCCCACCCTCCAATAAGAGATTTAGAACGAGTAGAAGATTGGATGAACCTCATATCAGAAGACGTGGACCTCTTACTTAAATTTAAAATGCAAAGTACACTTGGATCCTTCAGGAGCAGGAATTCAGCCAGAACTAAACTTTCATTCATAAACCCCCCGATAGAAAGTACCCTTCCAACATGCCCTAAAGAAGAGATTCAGTGTCTAATGGGATTATAGGACGAGATTGAACTTGCAAATTGCTTAAAATATTTCGCAAGTTCATGATCCAAATCCATTTGACTTTGGATTTTAAAAATTTAAAGATAAAAAGAGAATTCAGTTAATTTACTAATTTTTCAATATAACCAATACTCTCTAAAATTTCATCCTTGTTTGTAACTATCAAACCATCAAATACAGCATTATATACCCTAATTGTTTGAAATTAGATTTAAAGTCTATTTCTTACCATTTAACAATCAAATATTCAAGCTATTTATATAATCAAGACTTTGCAGAATTTCATCTTTGTTTGTAACTTCTACAACAAGTATACCATCAAAGTTTTTCTTTTTCAAACCTTCAAAGAGTGATTTAAAATCAATATCTTTACTACCCACTGCATTATGGTTATCAAAGGATCCATCATTGTCGCTCAGGTGGAAGTGCCCAATGTTATCATATTTTAAAATTTCATCAATTGATACATCAGTATTATATGCATGCCCAACATCAACGGTCATTAGTGCCCCAATCTCTTGAACTAACTCATTAAGTTCTTCAAGGCTTTTGCAAGTCATTCCTTCCATATCTGGCATATTTTCAACACACAGCTTTATTCCACGTTCTTCAGCAAATTTTGAACATTCTTTAAGTGAAATTAAACTGCTTTCCTTAATTTTTTCTGGAAATTTCCGCGCTAAAAATGCCATATGACCCGGATGCACAACTACTACTTTGGAATCTATTTTAGAAGCTAAATCAATCGAATTTTTTACCTCTTCAACTGAAGCCTTTCGTATAGACTCATTTAAAGAAGCAATGTTAATATCAGAAAGAGGAGCATGTATACTTGTTTTTATATTGTAAGAATTCACAAGATCAGGATCTATCTTGTTATAAGGATATTCCATCATTAATTCACAATATTTGACATTTATATCTTCTAAATAGTCCATTATCTCTTTAAGAGACATTGGAAACAGTGCAAGTGTTGATACTCCAATTTTCATGATTATCACCAAAAATAAGTTTGGAATTAAATATTATTTAATTCCACGCTCTGATATATAGAATTCAAAGTTTTATTCGTTTCTAATCCTGGCCTCTATAGGGATATTTCTTTTAAGTGCATCCATTATGATACCAGCAAGTTCTATATCCTTTTTAATTTTAATGGTACCTTTTTTACCAACTGTTGCAGTAAATAAGTATTCATCCTTCACTAAAATATCAAAAGGAGTTCCTATATTATCTTTACCAAAGTTCAGGACCACATAATTTCCAGAAAGTTGGACATCGACACTAAATGTTTCTTCATTTCCACCTGCCCTAAATGGTTCAACACCTATGCTTATCCCTATTCGCCTTTCGACTTCATCAATTGTCTTTCCTTTTTTACCTATAAGCTTTGGAATGTATTCTTCATCCATCCAGACAGTGGCACGTTTATCAGACTTCATGTCAACTTCAACACGAGCTCCCGGAACTGTTTTCTTAATCTCTTTTATTATTTCACGTTCCGCAATCTTTTGAACTGGAGTTTTCTCATAGGTAGTTACCCCAACTTCCATAACGATGGTTTGCTCACCATAGGTGTATATCTCATGTGTAAGGTCCCCAGTGTCAAAATTACGGATTTCTATAACTGGCCTTGAAAGATCTGCCTCTAACATTCCAGATGGGACCTTTACAGTAAGTGCAACATCGTAAACTGCTTCTACATTTCCATTGTTTATAAAAATGGTTGTGTCTACAATTGATGGAATTATTCCAAGCTCTACCCTTCCAAGTATTCTTTGAATTGCGTCTATAGGTTTTGTAGCATGTACAACACCAATCATACCTACTCCTGCAAGTCTCATATCTGCAAATATCCTGAAATCCCTTGTTTTCCTTAATTCATCATATATGGTATAATCAGGACGTACAAGGAGCAGTATATCTGCTGTCTTTTCCATACTTCGTTCTAAAGGAGCATATTGTGTTATTTCCGCGCTGACCTGCAGATCACGTGGGGATTCCATAGTTTTGACAATTGAGTTGAGGTTTTTACTGTAAAATTCTGCAATGGCCTGGGCAAAAGTAGTTTTACCTGCACCCGGAGGACCTGCAATCAATATTCCTTTAGCTCTTTCCCTTAATCTCTCAATAAGCTTATCTGGAAGTCTGTAGTCCTTTAGAGATACCTTTGCAACTGGTCTTACTACAGTTATCTCAAATCCATCAGAAAAAGGAGGCCTTGCAATTGATATCCTGTATTCCCTAAATTGAACAACAGTTGCACCTTCTCTTTCTATCTCAATAAAACTTTTGAAGTCACTTTTTGTCCTTTCCATAATCTCTTTAGCCATACTTTCAATTTCTTGATATGCTAAAGGTCTAGAACCTATTTTAACAAGTTTTATGTTTCCAGGTGTCCCCTTTTTCGCCATTGGAACTACATCTTCTTTTAAGTGAACCGACATGGTCTCCTCATCAAAGAACTTGGCTATTTCAAGTTCTGTGTACCCCACCATTTCCTGTTTTAAGTACCTAACATCGAGTCCCTGGGCTTTTGCAACTTCCATTTGAACCCTATCACTGGTAATTAGTGTAGATTCTGTTTTTTGAGCTGTATCTCTTATCATTGCATCTATTTCCCCACCTTTTGCCAGAGATATCTGCTCAAGAGTTGGCCTTTTACCAATGTAAATTAAGTCTATAATCCCTTCATTGTAAAGTTCTTGAAGATTTTTTAACTCTTCTAAACCATTGAATCCAGTTTCTCTTCCCCTATTTGCCTGGTTTTCCAATTCAGATACAACTGCTTCAGGAATTACTACTTCACATCCCTTAAATTCTTCTTCCTGGACAATTTTAGTAATTCGCCCATCCACAATAACGCTAGTATCTGGAACTATTTTCATTTTATTTTCTCTCCATAAATTTTTAAATTAAATGTGTTAACTCTTATCATAAACTTCATCTGGATTAAATACTTTATTTCCTACAATTTCCAGATTACCATCTACTACTTTTCTGAAAAAGCAGGATTCATACCCTTCATGGCAGGCCCCGCCTTTTTGACTAACTTTGATAAGGACAGCGTCTTCATCACAATCAACACGTATCTCTTCAACATGCTGGAAATTACCTGAACTTTCTCCTTTAAGCCAGAGTTTTTGGCGTGAAGTACTCCAGTAGTGTGCTTTTTTTGTTTCTATTGTCTTTTGAAGGGCTTCTTCATTCATGTAGGCCACCATAAGGACTTCAGAAGTTTTATAGTCCTGCGCTATAGCTATAACTAAGTTCTGATCGCCCACTTTGTGTCTAAAATTAAAATTGCATTCTTCAGTTTTCATTTAATCTATCTCCAGTTCATCGTGTAATTTTAGGGCCAGGTTATCAAGATCTACTAACTCCTGATCTCCAGATTCCATATTCTTTAATGTAACTTTTCCATCTTCAATATCTCTTGCACCAACCAGGACTGCATATTTTACTCCTAAATGGTCTGCGTAAGACAGTAACTTTTTGACTTTTTTCCTTGCAAGGTCAACATCTGCTGAAATTCCGTTTCTCCTTAAGTCTTGAACTATTTTAAATGAATCTTTCCTCATACTGCTTGACAATGGTGCAACGAATACATCCACATGTCCTTCCACCGGAATCTCTGCATTCTGTTTTTTAAGAGCTTCCATAACCCTATCAAATCCAAATGCAAATCCTGTAGATTCTACTGGCTCACCACCAAATATCTCTATTAAATTATAGGTTCCCCCACCACTTATTTGTTTTTGTGCACCTAGACCATGAACATAAATTTCAAATACCATTCCTGAATAATAGTCCAGTCCACGAGCTATTCCAAGATTAACGATGTAATTGGTGAATCCAAATGTTTCAAGGTGATTTAATAAATCTTCCAGATCGTCCAGAGCTTTAAAAGCACCTTCACACTTTTTTATAATGTTTCTTACTTCGTCTATTACCTCATTGTGCCCTTTTATCTCAATTAGTTTCAAAAGAATTCCTTTAAGAGACTCAGAGATATCCATACTATTTAATAAATTTTCAAGCTCTTCAACATCCCCCTTATCAACTAAACCCATTATCTGTCCCTGTTCATCTGCAGGAATTTTTGCATCATTTAAAAGGCTTCGAATGATTCCCAAATTCCCAATGTGAAACTCATAATCAGTTAAACCAATTTCATTAAGACAGTGGGCAGCCATTGCTATAACTTCAGCTTCTGCTTCTGGAGATTTGCCCCCAATAAGCTCGCATCCAAACTGCCAGAACTGCCTGAACCTGCCTGCCTGCGGGCGTTCATATCTAAAACAGCTGCCAAAGTAGTACATTTTAATGGGTTTTGGGCTTCTTTGAAGTTCATTAAGGTAAAGTCTGGATACAGGAGCTGTTAATTCAGGCCTAAGAGCCAAATCTCTTTCGCCTTTATCTTTAAAGTGATATATCTCCTCCTTAATTGCCTCTCCTGATTTCATGGTAAAAAGAGTTAAATCTTCAAATATTGGTGTTTTAATTTCACCGTAACCATAATTTTCAAATACTCGTCTGAATGTATTTTCAACGTATTTTCTCTGTTTCATTTCATCTGAAAGAAAATCACGTGTTCCTCTAGGTCTTGATATTTCCATTATAATCCTCCAAATCAAAATAAATATATTTTATATTGTTAAATCTAAAAAAATGATATTTTTTGATACTCTTTAAGTATCTATAAAAGTCATTTAAAATAATTTTGCAAATTACAATTAATTTAAAAAAGTTAAAATTATAGAAAACTTTTTAATCCATTTAAAGATTTATTCATAGTACTTCAAATACTCCCTCATCATCTTAGGGAACGATTTTGCGCTTAAAAATCTCAGCCCAAGCCTTTCAGCCCAAACTTTTATACCTTCATCGGCTGCCACAACTCCCGCCCCTAACTCCTTAGCAAGGAGTAAACAATCAAGATCAGGAGCACTGTCAAGGGTACCTTTTCTTAATGCCGCCCTGTATTTCTTTCTAAAGTCTTTTATAGCATTTCCAAGCACTTCAAATTCAATATCTGACTTTTCCTGTCCTCTTCCTAATCTAACCATAGATTCTACAGCAGTTTCCCATATAGCGTTCTCTGATATCTTCATACCTTTGTTCATTCTTTCCCTCATGTCATGAACATACTCATAGAATATTTCAGAAGGTATTTTAGTATCATATCTATTTGGGCTTTTTTTTACAATCCATGTCTCCGTTTTTACCAGTATATCTTCAGGGCATTCATACCTAGTCATATAATTTATAAATTCTTTATAAGTAATAGGCGGCATATGGCAGCTCATATTAAGCTTTATTCGCGATTTAGCAATTAAATCTATTAAAATATCTACAGTAGTTGCCAGATCTCCTTCTCCAATTTCATCTCTAAGCTGTGTATCTGTAAATGCAGTTGTATCCAACACAAACCTCTGTTTTGCAGGCATTATACTCCCTCAACATCTAAAAGAACTATATATTTTTAAATTATATTTTAAATTAATAGATACTTCCATAGCTTAATTAGATATACCATATTTTCTTAAATTAAATTTAGTTTCAGAAATTCTCCTAATTTTATTACATTATTTTTTATCTAATAAACAATATAAAATGTTCTAAGAACTAACATAATGATGATGGAAATGATAACCGGTAAAACAAATGTCGTAGGAATAATAGGCGATCCCGTGGAGCACAGCTTTTCTCCACCAATGCATAATGCTGCTTTTAAGCATTTAAAGATGGATTATGTTTATGTACCTTATCACGTGAAAAAAAGTATGCTCAGTGATGCAATAACAGGTGCAAAATCACTGAACATAAAAGGGTTGAACGTTACAATTCCACACAAAACAGATGTAATGAAATATCTTGATGCGCTTGATAAATCTGCAGAACTCATTGGAGCAGTTAACACAATTAAATTCGATGAAGACTACGCAAAAGGATATAATACAGACGGCATAGGTGCTGTAAAAGCCATTGAAGAAGTAAGCAGCGTGAAAAATAAAAAAGTTATTATATTAGGGGCTGGCGGCGCGGCTCGTGCAATCTCATTCCAGATACTTATGGAAGGGACGGAATCCATTGTAATTGCAAATAGAACAGTGGCAAATGCAGAACAGCTCCAAAAAGATCTGGTTGAAAAGCTGAATGCAGATGTCAAAAGTATAGATCTTGGTGAAAAACTCGAAAACGAACTTTCGAATGCAGATATTTTGATAAACACCACTCCAATTGGAATGTATCCAAATGTAGATCAGGAGCCAATTGTTAAAGCTGAATTGATGCATGAAAATCTAGTTGTTAAAGACTGTGTTTATAACCCATTACAAACTGGATTAATCAAAGAAGCTGAAAAATGTAATGCTAAAGTAGTATCAGGGCTTAAAATGCTTATTTATCAGGGCATAGAAGCATTCAGAATATGGACTGGAGTAACTCCACCTGTAGAAATTTTTGAGCTTGCGTTGAAAGGCCAATTTGAATAGTTTAAAATCAATTTAATGATAATTAGCAAAAATAGAGGCAATAAATACAGGGATATTGCTATAACAGAAATTTATAGCGATATTAACCCAAATAATTTAAAGTCGATTTATATATGATTAACAGGCATAAGAGGTAATAATTATGGAAAATATCACCATAACAGACAACCATATCCATGTCGACCCACATAATGGCGAAGGTCCCATTGAGGTTGCAAAAAAATTCCAGAGGGCCGGCGGAAATGTGATGATCATCCCTAACAAACCAACATGGACAGTCGGAAAATTATGCAGCTTTGAGGAAGCAATGGAGCTAGTCATCAAATGTGTAGATAAAATAAATACAGATACTGATGTGAAGGCATTTGCAGTGGTTGGTGCTCATCCTGCAGAACTCTCAAAACGTGTAGAAAATGGTATGGAACTTGAAATTGCAGAAAAAATGATGATGGGTACACTAGAAGACGCACAAAAGCTTGTACTTGAAGGAAAAGCTATTGGAATTGGCGAAGTTGGGAGGCCCCATTATGAAGTCTTGCCTGAAGAGCTTGAAGCCCATAACCGGATTATGTCATATGCCATGGAACTTGCGGCTGACGCAGACTGCGCTGTACAGCTCCACACAGAAGATGCAACTGAAGAACATTTTCTGGAATTTGCCAGAATGGCTGATAAAGCAGGCTTAGACAGGCATAAAGTTATGAAGCATTTTTCAGGGCCAATGGTTAGTGTTGATGAAAATCATGGTTTGACACCTTCCCTCATTGCAACAAGGACCGTTGTAACTGAAGGTCTTAAAAAAGGAACTAATTTTTTAATGGAAACAGATTATATGGATATGCTCTCGAGACCTGGTGCAGTTTTAGGTCCAAAAACAGTTCCACGGCGAACGAAAGAGCTCTTAAGAAATGGGACTTTAACTGAAGAAGATGCCCATAAAATCCATGTGGAAAATGTAGAAAAAATTTATGGAATTGATCTAGGATTTTAAAAATTAAAGTCAAATTCCATATTTAATTAATTTTTATTTTAAAAAAAGATTTTAATTAGTGGCTTCCTCCAATAATGAAAGAAACTACACTTATAAGTACCCCAATTAAAACAATTTCAAAACTGACCCTTAAAAGGCTGTCCCTTGATACTTTACCAAGATACAATCCCAGTATGATCAATGCTACAAAACAAAGCACTACAGTAGTTATAGTAGCTGTTATTTTATCTGCAATTAGCAAAAAAGGCACTACAGGAACGAAAGACCCTATGAAACTGGAAAATCCATGGGTAAACATACTCATGTAAATTCTTCTTTTGGCCTGCTTGTAAATAATGGTTTCATCAAGGTCGCCCTCGTTCAGCATCATCTTTTCTTCAAGTTCACGCAGTGTCCTTGCTTCTTCTGCCCTTTCACCTATGAAAGAACCAAATGCATTTGACATTGCAAGAGCTATACCCCCACTTAATCCAGTAAGACCTATAGCAAAATTAGAAATTTCGAGCCCTCCGGCACTTGCTACACCACTTGCAGCCAGTGTTACACCCATAACTGCAAGAATTCCGTCTAAAGTACCTAAAGCGACATATCGGCTCATTTTAAAATATTCTTCAATTAATTCTCGTATGTTCATTTCTTATTTTTCTCCAATATACGATCTGTTTGAGATATGTTTTCATAAAATCAGATGTTTATAATTTCATTAATAAATTATTTTAACTTCATTCATTTTTAAAATTTCTGTTTTCAAGACAGGAATCTCATCTTTTACAGTTTCCCAAACTATTTTCAGATCACAATCTTCGTTTTCAAGGGTATTCCTGACGTTTGCAATTGTTTCCCAAGGAATTTCGGGGTATCTATCTTTAAAATCCTGAGGCATGTTTTTAACAGATTCACCGATGATTTTAATCCGCTTAATTACGGATTCTTGAATAAAATCTGCGTTTAGAAAATCTTCTTTGGTTATGTCCCTTGTATAATCTTCGATGAGCTCGATAGATCGTAAAATATGGTCTAGAAATATATTTGAAGTCATATGAGTTCAACACAAAAAGTTATTTTGAAAGTATTAGTAATTTGATCATATTTATTTTTTTCTTAAGTGCATTTTTGTAATTGTCCAAATCAATACACAATTCTAAAAATTAATAAAAAAAGATAATAGATAAGTTATAATTTAATTTTAGCCCCTTCCCAACTCCTTATGAGCCCTTGCCAGATGTCCTGCAGCTAAAGCAGCCAACAGTGAAAGCTCACCAGCAAGTACAGTTCCTGCAATAATTTCCGCAAACTTGTGGACCTTTTCATTTCCATAGACACCCATGATTTCAAGGCACTCACGAGCTGTGCCAATACTTGTACCTCCCCCAACAGTTGCAATCGGAACATCTGGAAGTGTAACTGAGAAATAAAGGTCACCATT
The DNA here is from genome assembly GCA_023409695.1 of Methanobacteriota archaeon. Lineage (GTDB taxonomy): Archaea > Methanobacteriota > Methanobacteria > Methanobacteriales > Methanobacteriaceae > Methanobacterium_D. The sequence goes on from JAEYQZ010000103.1 coordinate 22,189, forward strand.
TTCTTCTTCTGATGCAGTAGTTATTCCAAGGCTCCCTTCAACTATATGAGCCTCATCCTGACCTGTTGCTAAAAATATAGCACCGATCATGTTTGCATACTGGGCATTAAAACCCATACTTCCAGAAATTGCAGAACCGATAAGGTTTTTAGAGGTGTTAACTTCAACAATAGCTTCAGATGTTGATTTAAGCTTTTTCTCAACTATTTCCTTTGGAACGATGATTTCTGCAACAAGGCTTTTACCTCTTCCCTCCACCATATTTATAGCAGATGGTTTTTTATCCACACAGACATTTCCACTTGATGCAATTACATGAGCACCTGTTTTATGTGATAAAAGGCTTAAAGCTGCTTCAGTAGCTATTGTAACCATATTCATCCCCATACTGTCTCCAGTTGTAAATACGAATCTAGGGTAAACATACCTGCCTACTACAAGTATCGGGTCGATCTTTATAAGCATTCCATGTCTTGTAGTTACTTCTGCTGCTTTTTTAAGCTCTTTGAAGTTGTTTTCCATCCATGCTTTAATTTCAAGTGCGTCAGTTACAGATTTAGCCTTTATAACTGGCGCTCTTGTCATTTTATCGCCGATTATTTTGGTAGTAACCCCACCTGCTCCAGTTATGACAGAACAGCCCCGGTTTATAGATGCTATAAGAGCCCCTTCAGATGTTGCAAGGGGTACATAAAATTCACCTTGAGCATAATCTCCGTTAATCTTAAGAGGGCCTGCGATTCCAACAGGTATCTGGACTGCACCTATAGGTTGTTCAATGTTCTTTTTAGATGCACTTTCCATATCGATTGAATAATTTGATAAATGTTCAATTTTGGAATTGCTTACTTCTTCTATGAACTTTCGCCTTATTCCCACTGCTTGATCAATATTATCAGCGTATTTTTCAATTTCACGAAGTTTCATTTCCCCCTTCTTAAGTTTATCTATTATTTCTCTTTCATCTACCATAACTATCACCGATATGCTTTGTTAAAAAACTGAAAATTATTTCTTAAACTTTGAATTAAGTTATTTGTATTTAATATAAAATAAATTTTAATTAAGATTATAATCCAATAATGGTTATAATGCGTCTTTTATAATTCTTACAATTTCAGAAGGCGCTGAAGCCACAGTTACACCTGCTTCTTCAAGAGCAGCTATTTTACTTTTTGCAGTTCCGCTTTCTCCTTCAATAATTGCACCTGCATGCCCCATTCTTTTACCCGGAGGTGCAGTAACTCCTGCAATGTAAGCCACGACTGGTTTTGAAATATTTTTACTTATAAACTTCGCTGCGTTTTCTTCAGCGTTTCCTCCAATTTCACCAATCATCACCATTGCATCAGTACCATCATCTTCTTCGAACTTTTGAAGCACATCTGCAAAGTCCATACCAACAACAGGGTCTCCCCCAATACCTAAACAGGTGCTCTGGCCCATTCCAGCGTTGGTTATTTGATTTGCGACTTCGTAGGTTAATGTACCGCTTCTTGAAACTAGTCCAATATTCCCTTTATTAAAAATATGGGTAGGCATTATTCCAAGCTTTCCAACACCCGGAGTTATGATTCCCGGAGTATTTGGACCTATTAAAAGAGTATCATTTCTTTTTGCATATTCTACGATTTCCATGGTGTCATGCACTGGAATATGCTCTGTAATTACCGTCACAATATCAAGCTGTGAAATAGCTTCAAATGCTGCATCCTTGGCAAATGGTGCAGGTATAAAAATAATTGACGCGTTTATATCTGGATTTTCTTCTTTAGCTTCTTCTATTGAATTATAAATATCTACTGACCCTAATTTTTGGCCTCCTTTTCCAGGAGATGTACCTGCTACAATATTTGTATTGTAGGCAAGCATCTGTTCAGTGTGGAAAGACCCCTGCTTTCCTGTAGCCCCCTGCACAATACAGCGGGTATTTTCATCAAGAATTATCATAAGTTCATTGCTCCCGAGATTCTCATTCTTTCAAAAAGGGGTACTGCTAAATCCATAACATTTCCATTCATAAAAGCAGTGACTGACATTATAACACCCCTTGGTATCACATAAGAAGGTGTCCCTCTTCTAACAAGATGCACGTGCTGGTTACCGACAGCAGCACCCACCATAGCACCTGCTACAATTCCAACGCTCTCTATATTTTCTATTGTTGCAACAACTACAGGATCATCTGTTTGATCTGAAGTGTAACCTACACCCGGTATTTTCAGTGTTCCTTTAACGCCGCCGCCGCCAATATCTGTGACGTCATCCATACCTTTTGCCGCTTTCATAACAGAATCTGCAACCTTACCTACGATTTCTTCACCACCGTATGTATCAAATGCAACAATTACAGCATCAGGGTATCTATCTTCTCTTATTTTTGCTTCAGCATAAGAAATGCCTTCCCCTGCGCCTTCAGGAGTTTTTGATATTCCTCCTATATCCCCAAGACTTTCTGCATTTTTACGTAGTATGTCTATTATTTTAGAATTAACAGATTCTAATTTATCATCCTCAACAAATGCACTTATAACCACATCGTCTCCTGTAATATTAGTTAAAGCTGCTTTATACGCCCCAACATCCAGTAATTGTGAAATATCCTTTTCAATATTCTGGATAAGGGAACAGCTGCAGGAGACATCATTTATTGAGATATCTGCACCAATAGCAGTTAGTTTCAAGTAATCACCCTTAATTAAATTTAATGTAATTTTGTATATAAGCTATATTTCAATGAACTGCTTTTTATACTTTTATGGGCTACCCTTCTCTTATAGTATTAAATAAACGCCTATATCTATAATTATTACAAAAATTAGCTGTGCCGATGTTAATAAATCTAAGTGGAATCTTCTTGAAAAAAGCAATTTATTTGATTTAAATCATATTACTAAAAACTAGGGCTTATAAAGGCCTAAAAAGTAAAATAGAAGATTATTATTCCAATTTCATCTTTTCAAGATAAATAAAATTTGTATATATTTATACAAAATATAAAATTGAACTAATTTTGCCTAAATTAGTAACCTATTTTAAACAAAAATATGAAAAATAGAAGAAAACTACTTAAAGTAGAGTAAGATTAATATGATATCTATAAATTCATATGAATATATAAAACAGTCAGGTAGTAGCCATGTTTCAAAAACCAATGATTTGTGTCCCCATAATTGAAAAAAATCCAAAATTTGCCCTGCAATCTGCAGAAAAAGCTATTGATTTAGGCGCAGATATACTGGAACTCAGAATAGATGCACTTGAGGACCCCGATCCTGACGAAGTTCAGAGACTTATCAAAGATATAAACTACCCAACTATTGCTACAAACAGATTACAAAGTGAAGGTGGATTTTTTAAAGAATCTGAAGAGGAAAGAACATCCATCTTAATAAAAGCTGCCAAATATGCAGATATAGTTGATATAGAACTACAAACAGATGAAAAAATGAGGGATGAAGTCGTAAAAGCGGCGAAATACAGCATAATATCTTATCATGACTTCCAGAAAACCCCTTCATTTGAAGAGCTTTTGGATGTAGTTAAGGCAGAAAAAGAAATTGGAAATATAGCAAAATTTGCAGTAATGCCCAATGAATATAAAGATACGCTAACTGTTCTTAACGTGCTATCGGAAGTTTCAAATACTATAGGAATTGCTATGGGTACTCTTGGTAAATATACACGAATAGTAGCACCTATCTTTGGGTCTCCAATTACCTTTGCATCAATTGGTAAAGAATCAGCACCTGGACAGCTTGATATTAATACTACAAAAGATATTTTAAGGAAATTGACGGTGATAGATTGAAATTAAGGTCATGGTTTGTTATAGTGATAATTATATTAGGAGTTATGGCCACTTCCGCCTGTATTGCTCCTTCAAATAATATTGGAATAACTATTGATACAAATGGTACAAATGTAACCGTTAAATCAACCACATTTTTAAGTAATCCCCCATCACAGATGATGTCTGAGATGGAGCAACAGGCTTTAACTGACATAGAAAGCTCTAACAGTACTGTTGAAAGCGTGAAAAGTGACATGCAATCTGTAGCTAAAAAATATAATTATACAGTTAACGTTACTATAAATTCCCAGTTTGGGACTGATCAGCTCCCAATGCCGGCACAAGTGAGCGGAACTTCAATGGTTCCAACATTACAGGATGGACAAAGCATAGTTGTGCTTAAAACAAAAGACTTTAAAGTTAATGATATTGTAGTGGCTACCCATCCTGATTACGGTTTAATAGTAAAAAGAGTGGGCCAAATTAGTGGAAATCAGGTCTACTTAATAAGTGACAATAAGAATATAGAAACCAATACAGTAAAACTGAGCAATGGAGCAGTTGAAACCATTACCAAAACTCCATATAGTGGATGGCTTCCAAAAAATAACGTAATTGGAGTCGTAAAAGAATATTAAATGGATTTAATCCATGTATTTTTATTTTTTTTATCTGCTGCTGTTTTTGATTTTAACTTAAGGTCAATTTTATGAGGTTAATTAAATGAAAGGACAAAATAGAAAGGATATATCTCCAGGTATTGAGGTTTATATAGTTTTAAAAAAAGATCAACGCTCAGGAAAAAAGACTAAAGGCGTAGTTAAAGATATACTCACAAATTCTTCATTTCATCCACATGGAATAAAGGT
>JAEYQZ010000125.1 GCA_023409695.1 Methanobacteriota archaeon
GGTAATATTAGATTATCTTTAATAATTTTTTTGAAGTTGAGGATCATAATTAATCACATTAATTAATTTTAGATAGTATATAATTTGAATTAATATTCAGCTGGTTTAAAGTATTTGTTTAAAGTGCTTGTTGAAATATACGAATATTTGAAATAAAGACTTAAATTATTGTTATATACATATCTTAAAAAAACATTTTGGAAATATTGAGAATGGAAGTCCTGAAAACAGAATTTGACAGAAAGTATTACTTATATTTCCTTCAATGCGTTTATAACTAAATAAGTAACTATTAATAAAATATTTATAAAAATTTAACTAATCTAATTTAGTTTATCAAAAAAGGGATAAAAGATGAAAGAAGAATTAATTATTGATTATACTAATGATTTATCAATTAAATTTAAAGTTATACCAACTATCGAAGTCAAAGAAGTAATCGTTGACATTTTTGGTGGAAAAAATACATATAAACCCCTTAAAAAAGGAGAATATTATACTTTCACTTTATCAAATTCTGTTTTTTCAGGAGGAATGACGGGATTACTTCAATTTTATTTTTCTTTTGTTGATGAGAGTGGTAACTATAAAATAACCAATTTCGCCCGATTTAATAAATTTAAAATGATAGGTGGCAATATCAAAAAAGTAGAAAATAAATATATAATACCACATCAGACAAAAAACAGAAATTTCATTTTAATGGTAACAGATGACTTAAAAAAACAAAAACTAAATGTAATTAATTTTTTAACATCATTTGAGTGTAATAAAGAAAGTATAAACATAACTGGTGTTTTTAAAACTTTTTTATTACCTGTAACCCGAATGGATCTCAGTGTTGAAGGCCGCAAAACATTTTTAAAATTCAAATCAAAAGTTGATTTTAATAAAATTCAAAGTAAATACAACGATAATTTATCTATTTCAACAGTTATTCCTTTTGATCCAAATATTGAAGATGATATATACGACTTCTTTTTATATTTACATCTAAAGGGGTTACCTGAACCTGTGAAAATAAGATTTGGACATACTAGGTTTTTGGCCCGTCAAAAAGTGAAAGATTATGTTCTAGAATTTGATGAAGAAACACTGTATATTACGCCTTACTTTACCTTTTCAGGCCAGAATTTATCATTACATGTAGAAAAGATAAATAATAGCATAGTAAAGAACATTGGAAATATTAAACGGAATAACAAGAAAGAAATCTGGTTAATAGGTGAGCAGCCTTACAAGGCACAGGATACGGGGAAAGCATTTTTTGAATATATCAGAAAAACATATCCCGAAAAAGAAGCTTACTATATAATTGATTTTGATTCTCCAGAATATGAAAATATCAAAAATTTAGGTAATGTCATTAATTATAGGAGCAAAAAGCACTTTGAAATGTGTTTAAAGGCTTCGTATCTCATTGGTTCTCATCATATCGATTATTTATACCCCATAAGAAATAAAAAATTCATTTCCAAAATAAAGGCTAAAAAAATATTTTTACAGCATGGTGTTTTAGGTGTAAAAAATTTAGCAAATCTATATTTAAACCAGAGAGAATTTTTTGATGTGGATATGTTTTGTGTAAGCACCGAAAGAGAAAAACAAATAACTATGGAAGATTTGAAGTTCTCTGAAGAACAGGTAAAAGTTACTGGGCTGTCTCGTTTTGATTCATTGTTTAATAATGACATTAAGGTTAAAAAACAGGTATTGATAATTCCTACATGGCGAGATTGGCTTCAAAATGTAGACACATTCTTAGAATCCGAATATTATAACAGGTATCAACGTTTGATCTCAAATAAAGAATTTTTAGATATCTGTAAAAAGAATGGTATGGATATTGTTTTTTGTTTGCATCCGAACATGCAAAAATACAGTCAATTTTTTAAAAGTAACGACGTTAAAATAGTTTTCCAGGGAGAAATTGATGTTCAAATACTGATAAAAGAGAGTATGCTAATGATTACTGATTATTCCAGTGTTGCGTTTGACTTTGCTTTTTTAAATAAACCAGTAATATATTATCAATTTGATCAAGAAAGATTTCTGGGAAAAGAAGGTTCACACCTTGATTTAGAAAGGGAACTACCTGGAACTATTATTAGTAATGAAGAAGAAATAATTCGTATTTTTAATGAAATTGCTGAAAATAGCTTTAAAATATCTGATGAAAATTTAAATCGTGTAAATAAACTTTTAAAGTATAAAGATACAAAAAATTCAGAACGCATTTTCAATGAAATAACTAATTTTAAATTTAAACGGTCATTAATGGAAAGAATAAAACGGACTGAAAAATATGAAAAAGCGTATAATTATTTTAGAAGAAATAAAGTTTATTTCCCATTAATGAAGATATACTATAAAATTTTAAAGATTTTACCTTTAAAAGAAAGATATGTGTTTGAGAGTGGTGTAGGAGTTCAATATTCTGATGCTCCTAAGGCCATATATGAAGAATTAATGAAAATAAAACCTGAAGCAGAATGTGTGTGGTTTTATAATAAAACTTCCTTTATTCATCCAATGAATACAAAAGTCGTTAAACGGTTGTCTCCAAAATATTACTATTACCTGGCTACATCTAAATACTGGATTAACAATCAGAATTTTCCAAGTTATTTAACAAAAAGAAAAGGAACTGTTTATCTGCAGACATGGCATGGAACTCCAATTAAGAAAATGTTATTTGACCTTAAAGATATCCATGGCCGAGAAAAGGGTTACGTGCAGCGCGTTGAAAATGCAAAAAATCAGTGGAGTTATTTGATTTCACAAAATAGTTATGCTACAGAGCATTTTAGGACTGCATTTAGGTATGATGGTCCTATTTTAGAAGAAGGATATCCTCGGAATGATATTTTGGTAAATAACCCTGAAAAGGAATTAATAATTAACAAGATCAGGCATACCTATTCAATACCTCCTTCTAAAAAAATCATTTTATATGCTCCAACCTTCAGGGATAATGCAAAAGTTGAAAATAAATTTGAATCAGACATTAAAATAGATTTTAAAGAGTTTAACGAACGATTTGGAGAAGAATATATTCTTTTAATGCGTATGCATGTTACAGTAAGTTCTGAAATTGAGATTCCTGAGGAATATAAACGCAGTATAATAAATGTATCCTCTTATCCAGATATACAGGAACTCTATTTAATGACAGATATTTTAATCACTGACTATTCATCAGTATTGTTTGACTTTGCTGTATTAGAACGCCCCATGTTATTTTATGCCTATGATCTTGAAGAATACAAAAATGATATACGTGGAGCATACTTAGATTATGAAAAAGAAGTTCCGGGTAAAATTGTTAGAAACCAAAAGGAACTGTTTGATGCAATAGATAATATCGAAGAAGAATTTAAAATTGAATATAAAAATAAATTAAGCAAATTTAAGCAAAAATATGCTCCATTAGATGATGGAAATGCATCAAAAAGGATTTTGAAGAAAATTTTATTGCCCAGCAGTAAATAGAGTCATATTTTTATAATTGGATAAACTAAAAGATGGTACTATGAGAACGATAATTATTCCAGTTAATACTTTAGCTGAAAAGCGTGGAGGGTTAGTTAAAGCAGCTATTAGAAAGGCTAACCTTTTAAGTCAGGAAAAGGACTATAAAATAATCATTTTAGTGTTGTCATATCAAAAACATTTGTTAGAAGTAGTTATGGATATGAAAAAGGAAGGAAAATTAGCTGAATCTATAGAAGTAATCAATATTATCCAATTTCTTAATCCAAATCCTTCAAATAAAGTAAATAAATTAAAAATTGATGAAAGAAAGCTAACTAAGATTAAAGATGGAAAAAATTATCGATTTTATGACAATGGAACATATGCGATGTTTAAAAATACAAATAAAGATAAAGGGCGGGTTGAGTTTGTCGATCATTTTAAAACAGGTAGAATAAGGTTTATTAGGGAAGAATTTGACTTTAGAGGTAATTTGGCAAGATATGTGGAATATGGAAACAAAAATACTGCAACCATGCACAGATATGTTGACAAGAATAAAAAATGTTTTTTAAGTATATGGGTTGATGAAGAAACTCAGGAATGGACGCGTGCTATTGATTTTACTACTGGAAAAGAATACAAAGGAATGAGTGCATTTTACATTGACATAATTAATAAAATCGTTCGAAAATTTGAAAATCCAGTTATATTCAGTTTATTTAGTGAAAAATTGAAAAATATCCCTGAAGATGGAAAAAATTTAGATTATATCATTTCAAAGTTAGATTCTAATGTGAAAAAAATTGCTTCGCTTCACAACACACATTTAGAGGATCCTTATAATGATAAGGATGAAGTTCAACCTGTTTTTAGAGATTTATTTGAAAATACTAATTTTGATAGAATTGTTGTATTGACGGATGAGCAAAAAAAAGATATTAAAAGCGTATTTAATCGGGATATAGAAGTCATTCCTAACTCTCATGATTTTTTAATTCCACAATATAACTTTCAGAAAGATATTAACAGAATCATTATGATATCTCGTATCGATGCCAAAAAACGCGTCGATTTAGCCGTTGAAATAATGAAAATAATCTCAAATAGAGATCCTGAGTTGTATTTAGACTTTTATGGATTTGGTTATAAAGATGAAGTGGAAGAAGAGATATATTCAAAAGTTAAAGATTATGGTTTAAAAAACTTTAATTTTAAGGGATTTACATCAAATATTAATGAAGAACTACAGAAATCAGGAATGAGTATTTTAACAAGCGATACAGAAGCATTTCCATTAACAATAATGGAAAGTATTGCAAACAACGTGCCATGTATTTCCTTTGATATAAAATATGGGCCTAAGGATATGATTATCCATGGAGAAAATGGTTATTTAATTGAGCAAAACGATATCCAAGGATTTGCAGATAAAATAATTGAATGTAAAGAACGGTTAAAAAAGGGAGACTTTAGAAACATATCTGATACTGTTTTGAATATTTCCAGTGATAAAGTAAAAAAACAGTGGATTGGCCTGTTTGAAAGCCTGTAAATATTTTAGATTATTTACTATCCCTATTTTTTAATATATTTTTTAGTCTATGAACTATATTCTTTGATTTATACGAAGACCATCCCTTTACTGTTTGGAGCGTTGCAACCTGTTTTTGTTTACTTTTTAACTTCTTTTTAAGCTTATTTTCTTTTTCAATTGAGAGTTGTATAACTTCACTTAACACTATCGCTTCATCATATTTTCCATTAGAAATAGAGTTAAATAAAATTTCCATTTGTTTTTGTTTAAAATTCATCCCGTTAATCTGAAGCTTTTTAAAGAGTGGTGCTGCAGTTGATAGAAGTTCTATTTTTTCAGACTGGTTTAAATTATATAACATAAATTGACGCATCCAGAAAGAAAGATGGGAGTGAAACCCTAACTGGATATAATCTTTATGATTATTATACTCAAAAACCTGATAAAGTTGAGTATATGCTCCGATTAAGCCAATTAAGTACTTTTTACTTTGGGTATATGTTATAGATCTATCGCTGCCGCTATCACGTAAATTACGATTACATGCAATGAATCTATTTAGAAATATGATTCCTTTTGCATTTAAAAGAGAATTAACGACAAAAACCAGATCTTGACCTGGAACTCTTTCAGGAAAAGTTATATTATTTTCTTTGATAAAGCTGGTTTTAAATATTTTAGTCCATATTGAAGGCGCGATAGTTAATAATCGAGTTTCTTTGGATATATTATTCACTTTAATTTCGTCTTCTAAGTCAAATGGAGTTTTAACTTTTAGAGGTTTACCTTTACGATAATTAGAATAATTTCCAAATACCATATCTGCATTTTCATTTATTATTTTGCTGTAGAGTACTTCACAAGCATTATATGTGTAATAATCATCAGGGTCTAGGAACATGATGTAGTCTGCGGTGGCTTTTTCCATTCCTACATTTCTTGGTTTTCCTGCAGCTCCGCTATTTTCAGATAAATGAACAGCAGTAAAATTACCATACTTGACTGCATACTCATCTATTATCTCCCCACTTTTATCAGTAGAGTGGTCATTAACCATTATAACTTCTAAATGCTCAAAACCAATACTCTGCTTCAAGATAGAATCTAAAGCATTTTTAATATAATTTTCAACGTTAAAAACCGGAACAACTATGCTTATTTTATAATTCACAATAATAAACTCCTTTAATTAAAAATATGCGTTTCAACGGAATGTAAAATTAGTTCTATTTTTTGGAATGGTATTGTTATATGATTCTATACACTCTACATTTTCATTTATTGAATTCTTCGATTAAAGCGTGGGCATATTGCCAGTCATTTTTATCATCTATTTCGGTCCATTTTAATCCGTTGGTATAGAAATATCCAATATCAGTTTTTTTACTTAAATCTTTATAAGCTAAATCGTAGTAATTTTGGACATCTTCAGCTATTAGATCTTCTAAAATGGAGTTAAATAAAGGTAAATCTTCTTTAGATACTTTTGAAACTCCTATGAATTCTCCTGAGGCCGTATCAATATTTATTCCTTTTCCAATTTCCATTATTACATCATTTTCAATTCGCAGTTTAAAGGATTCTTCATTCAACTGCTTGTAATTGTCCACTACGAGGGCGGTTTCTTCTATCTTAACCAATCCTGAGATTATACGTTCATCAACAACGTTATCTCCATTGATGATTATTACATCATCGTCCAGCTGTCTAGTTGCCAGGCTAACTGAGCAGGAAGTGTTTGTTTGTGAGTATTCTTTATTTTCAACAGTAGATATTTTAAGTTGATATTTGTCTTGTAAATAATCAATTTTCTCTATTACTCTCTCTTTTTTATAGCCTAAAACTACTATAAACTCTTTAACACCGCTGGAAATACAGTTTATCATCATTCGCTCCAGTAGGCTTGTATCATCAATTTCAAGTAATGGCTTGGGAACTTCTTTGGTTAACGGCATCAATCGGGTTCCCATTCCTGCTGCTAAAATCACTGCTATCATAAAAATCACCTGTTACAATTAATTATTTAATAAATAAATTAGTTTAGACAATTAATATTATCTAAGATTCCATTTCATCCCATAGTTTTTTAAATGCTAATTTTGGAGGTATCGAGTTCACTATTATGTCATATACAAAATTAACAATTGTACTGTTTACTGAATTCTTATCACATAATGCTTTTATAGCCATTATTGAGTTTTTACCTTCAAATATTATCCCTGAAGCTTTTTCATCAACAACTATTCTTTGGCCATATAACATTCCCAGTGTATGATTTCTGCTTTCTCCAGAAGTGGATGTTAAAACAACATCACCAAATCCACAGTAATCATTTACAGTGTCTCTTTTTCCACCCAAAGCCTCTATTAGATCCTTAGTTTCATTAAATCCTTTAGTTAATACTGCATATCTGGCATTATCATTTAAGTTCATCCCTTCACAGATACCATAAGCAATAGCATTTATATTTTTAACTACGCCGCAGCATTCTGTTCCAATTACATCTTTATTTAATTTGACCTTAAATTCATCAGTGGTTAAAACTTTTTTAACCTTATCTAAATGTTTGGTATTATTGGAAGCTATATTGGCTACTGTAAATAGGGAAAGTGCAATTTCAGATGCAAAATTAGGTCCAGACAGTATAACTGGAGATCTATCAAAGTATTCAGTTACAATTTCACTCATAGTTTTTAAAGATGGATATTCTATCCCTTTAGCTGTGCTTACGAGTATACAATCTTTACAAATAGATTTAGAAAGCTCTTTTAGTGGAGATCTAATTCCAGATGAAGGGACACATAAAAATACAATGTCACATTCTTTGACATGTTTAAAATCATTAATAGGGACAATATTATCTGCTAATTTTAAGTTAGGATAATATTCTGTATTATATCTTGTTTTGGCTATTTCCTCGACAACTTCCTTACGTCGAGCATATAAATAGACTGTATCTGCGTTAACAGAAATAAGTTGTGCAATTGCTGTTCCTAGTCCGCCGGCTCCAATAACTGAAACTTTCAAATCCATGAAATCACCTCAAATAATTGTCATTACTAGAATTAATAATATTAAATTAACAACTTCTCTATAGAATCAATATTATTGAACTAATTTAAATATTGTTTTGAATTAGGACTATAATGCCTGTAATTATTACTTCTCACGGCTAAAAGAATAAAAAAACATAAAAAATTAATATTTTTCAAAGAAATCAATGTAATATTTCAATATATTAAAGACATTTTAAAGGCTATAAATTAAATTATTTACTTTTATATCTCGATATATATCGTTTTAATTTATGTGATAAGTTTTCAGTATAAGCATTCAGTATTGGGCTTGGGTAATAATAAAATTACAAGTAACGAGTATAATAACAGATAATGAACTCATATAAATTTTCTCTTTGATATTACAGTGATTATCATGCGACATTTATTAATACGAGGTTCTATTAATTAATTTGTAAGGGGATATTGTGAGTTCAGTGATTCGTGATCTTAAATTTGATAACTTAAGAGGTTTGGCCATAATTTTAGTGGTTTTTGGTCATTTTATTGGAAGCTGTTTAGTTGCTAATCGTTTTGTTGGAAGTGGTTTAGATTTCGTTTATACTTCAATATATCTTTTCCACATGCCGTTATTTATATTTATCAGCGGCTATTTCTCTAAGATTGCCTCAGATACTAATGTGAAAGCTTTAAAAAATGTTTTTATACCTTATTTATTATTTAATACAATGTGGATACTGTCTGTTTTTTTAATAGAGGGTGATTTATCCAAAACCATGTATATAATACCGGGTTATGGATTGTGGTACTTATTAAGCCTTTTCTTCTGGAGAACCTTTTTACCGGCTGCAGATAGAATAAAATATGTTTTCTGGTTTAGCATTTTATTGGCACTGTTTATAGGGGTTATTGATTTTAAATCAGACCTTTTATCAATTTCAAGGACTATATGTTTCTTCCCGGTATTCCTTTTCGGATACTACTTCAAGGATTTAAAAGAAAAGTTTACTTTTAATAAATATTTATCTGCAGGGGCTTTTGCTATATTAATTACAGCAGCGACTTTGTTTTTTACTTTTAAAACAAATGGTCTCTTAATGTTAAAAACTTCCTATGTTGATATGCATATGGGAAATATGGAAGGTATAATTTTAAGACTTATAGTTATATCTGTTGGAATATTATGTTGTATTCTTTTATTTAATATTATGACCTCTAAAAAAACATTTTTAACTAAAATGGGGAGAAATTCACTGGCTATTTATGTTTTACATTTATATTTTGTAAGTTATTTGCCATATATAGTTAAATATTTAGGTTTTAACTTCCTATTTAAGAGTTACATTTTTTGTGTAATTTATATTGGTTTAGGAGCAACTATTGTACTATTTATCTTGTCTAGAGATGTAGTTAGTGATGGTGTAAAAACTTTGACTGACATTGCTGTAAAAATTTTAATAAAAGATGAATCTCAAAATAACAGTGAATTAATTCCGGGTAGTATACGTGGATTTTTAAATAAAATATTAAATTTAAACAGCATTTATAAAAGATAAAACTATTTAAGATTAATTTAAAGGGAAATTTTTATGGATACCAAAATCTCAATAATAATACCCAATTTTAATGGAAAACAATTCCTTAAAATTTGTTTTGATTCTATTTTAAATCAGAATTACTCATCATATGAGATAATAATAGTAGATAACGGGTCATCTGATGGGAGTGTCCAGTATATCAATGAAAAGTATCCTGAATTCACTTTAATACAAAATAAAGAAAATTTAGGCTTTGCTGCTGCAGTTAATCAGGGAATTAAAGCTTCAAATGCAGATTATATATTTCTTTTAAATAATGATGTTGAATTAGAGCCAGATTCTATCTCAAATCTTCTAAAATGTATTGAAAAAGATGAAAATATCTTTGCGGTCTCTTCAAAAATGATTCAATACAATGATAGAAGTAAAATGGACGATGCTGGAGACGAGTACACTATTTTAGGTTGGACCCGAAAAGTAGGGGATGGTAAATCTCCTGATTTATATACTGCAGAAAGAGAAATTTTCAGTGCCTGTGCAGGGGCTGCTCTCTATAGAAAGAGTATTCTGGATGAACTGGGGTACTTCGATGAAAACTTTTTTGCATATATGGAGGACGTGGATATTAGCTATCGGGCAAAAATTAAAGGGTATAAATGCGTATATTGTCCTGAAGCTGTTGTTTACCATTTTGGCAGCGGGACCAGCGGTAGTAGATACAATGAGTTCAAAATAAGATTAGCTGCCAGAAATAACGTATATGTTCCGTACAAGAATATGCCATTGCCTCAACTGGTTTTGAATGGTATTTTTTTACTTGCAGGCTATTTTATAAAATATATATTTTTCTCCAGAAAAGGACAGGGCAGTATCTATTTAAATGGTTTAAAAGAAGGATTTAATTCTTTAGGGAAACTTGAAAAAACAGAATATGAAAATAGAAACATTATCAATTATTTAAAGGTTGAATGGCTTTTAATTAAGAATACTGTCAAATTTATCTTCTTTTAGATAGTTAAATACAAATCTATCTGTTATCCGCATATATTATCTTTAATTATAACTTTCATTGGATTTATTTTTTAGTAAAATTTGAGAAAGCATTAATTATTTTTTTAATTTGTTAACTAAAACAACTTTTTTTTATTAAAAATTCTATTAAATTTATTATAGTATGTTAATTGTATAGTAAAGCTTATCTTTCTTATTTTAATATAATATTATAACCTCCTGAAATGTTAAATAAAATTTCAATCTAGTAATCAAAAAATTAAGAAAATTATTATTTCAGATTGAATGTTTCAATTCTCAAGTAGAATATTTTATATAGAGGCGGAATTTATGGATTTATCTATAATAATAGTGAACTATCGTACCTATGATTTGACAAAACAAACCATAGAATCTATAATCAATAAAAATCACCCTTTCAGTTATGAAATATATGTGGTGGACAATGCATCTAATGACGACAGTCTTGAAAATTTACAGGAAGACTTTTGTGAAGAATCAGAAAATGGTTTAATTAAGTTTATCGCAAATGAAGAAAATAAAGGCTTTGCTCATGCAAATAATTTGGCTTTGAATCAAATCTCTTCTAAATACGTATTGTTACTTAATTCCGACACTATAGTTGTTGATGATTGTATTGAAAAATGTATAGATTATATGGAAACTGATGATACTATAGGTGCAGTAGGATGTAAAGTTGTTTTACCTGATGGTACCTTAGATAAGGCATGTAGAAGAAGTTTTCCTGATTTTAATGTCTCATTTTATCGAATGACTGGTTTATCACATATTTTTCCAAAAAGTGAACGGTTTGGAAGGTATAATCTCACTTATCTTGATGAAAATGAAACTTATGAAGTCGATTGTTTAGTTGGAGCTTTCATGATGGTAAGGTCTACTGCTACCCGCCAGGTAGGGCTACTGGATGAAACATTTTTCATGTATGGGGAAGATATTGACTGGTGCTATAGAATTAAAGCTGCTGGGTGGAAAATAGTGTATTACAGTGATGCTGAAATAATTCATTACAAGGGAGCAAGTAGCAAACAAAAAAATAAGCTCATATATGAGTTTTATAATGCAATGTACATCTTTTATAACAAACATTACAAGGATGAATATTCTAGAATCATAACGGCTATTACATATGCGGGAATATGGGGAATGTACGGATTGAAACTATCTTTAAACACTTTAAGAATTAACTATGGCATGATTATGCCTAATAAGACTCCAAAAGAACCTGTTTCGCAACTATCTAAATAGGATACATTGATAAATTGGTGATGGAATGATAAGGCAAAATCAAAGATTTTTTAATCTGGCTCTAGTAATTATAGACATGATAGTAATTGCGTTTTCATTGATATTCGCATGGTTTGTCCGTTTCCAAAGTGATCTATTTATTCGTGAGCCTAATTTGGGATTTGGATACTATTCATTATCTCTTTTAGTTATTATACCTTTATATATTTTGCTTTATAATGTTTTTGATTTATATAAGCCTCAAAGAGATAAAAGCGTTAGATCATTACCTGTAAACATAATTAAAGCAAATGCCATGGGATTATTAATGCTTGTAACATTTTTATTTATAATTGAACAAATTGATTACTCCAGATATTTACTTGCATTATTTGCTGTATTCAGTACAATATTTTCCAGCATTGAAAGAATCATATTCAGACAATCACTTCGATTTATACGTAGCAAGGGTTTTAACATTAAATATATTTTGATGATTGGGGGAGGTGTATTAGGTGAAAAGGTTGCAACTAAACTCAATCAGCGTGAATCTCTTGGATACAACATAATTGGATTCTTAGATGATAATATTGAAAAAGGACATAAAATTGCAGATTCTCAGGTAATAGGAACCATCGATGATTTATGTGATGTTATTTTAACAAATCAAGTAGATAAAGTAATTATAACAATATCTCCGAGACATTATATCCTTTTAGAGTCTATTATAGATTTATGCGAACGATATGGAGTAAAAGCAGAAATTGTACCTGATTATTATAGATACTTCCCTGCAAAACACTATATCGATATGATAGATGATATTCCAATTATAGACGTTAGATATGTTCCGCTGGACAGTTCATTTAAAAAAGTCATAAAAAGAGTTTCAGATCTTATATTTGCTATAACGGGCATCACTCTTCTTTCTCCGGTCCTGCTTTTTACAGCAATTATAATAAAATTAACTTCTCCCGGGCCAATTATCTTTAAACAGGAGAGAATAGGGTTTAACAGGAAAAAATTTGTAATGTATAAGTTCCGCAGTATGGAAATTCAGGAGAAAGAAACAGAGAAACATCAATGGACAATTGAAGATGACCCCCGTACCACTAAATTCGGTTCATTTATCCGGAAGACAAGTATCGATGAGCTTCCGCAGCTTTTTAATATATTAAAAGGCGATATGAGCTTGATAGGCCCTAGACCAGAACGCCCTTATTTTGTAGAAAAGTTCCGTGAGGAGGTTCCAGATTACATGATTAAGCACCATGTACGTCCGGGGATGAGTGGTTGGGCCCAGGTACATGGATGGAGGGGAAATACTTCCATTAAAAAAAGAATAGAATTTGATATCTATTATGTGGAAAACTGGACTCTTTTTTTAGATATAAAAATATTTTTCCTAACTTTAATCAAAGGTTTTGTTAATAAGAATGCTTATTAATTGATTTTGATTAAAGTAATACCTTTAATCATTAAAGGTTATATGACATGAACTACTACTACTATTTTTATTAAATAAGATTAAGTTGAAGGTTAAATTATGTCATGGAAAAAGAAAATTGCTATCATCATTCTACTTATTTTCATTGCAGGTATTTTATTTGTAGCTTATGAATATCAAACTACATCTGCAGATGTAAATGTGCTTCAAGGGGACCACAACATACTTATTCTTTGTGCAGACCCTTCAGAAAAGAGGCCAGGTATTGGGGCTGTAGATATGGCTTTTGTAGTCCATACAACAGACGGAAATATTAAAAATGTAACTCCAATATATCCTGGCCATATGGCTCATCCAACTGCTTCACCTCCTCAGTATCTTAAGGATACACAGGGTGTAAATAAACTTTATCTTCACGATTCACTGTGGAGTGCAGATGTAGAAAATGGAACTAAGTTAGCTCAGGAAATTGTTCAATACAATATGGGTTATAAAACTGA
>JAEYQZ010000171.1 GCA_023409695.1 Methanobacteriota archaeon
TAAATGTGTTAAGATTCATGCGTGAGGCCGATAATATGGTGCAAATGCTCGCTGAAGCCTATGGGCAGGGTATTAAAGAAGGAACCATTAGAGAAGATCTGGATCCGGTAGCTACAGCTATATTCAATAGAATGGCTTTTAGTAATGTTATTAATCTCACTACAGAACAGAAAATGCTTCTTGAACTCAATAACATCAATCAAGAGCAATATTTAGATATTTCATGGAATTTGATGAATAGATCAACTCATATTAAACCATCCCTAAGAATAGATTCAATAGAACCTTATGAAAACAGTGAATTACTTAATGAGATGGCAAAAGAAATGAAATCAATTGTTAATTCTTTAGGATTACAGGCTCGAAATGCCCTAGAAATTACAAATTCCTTTGAATCCGTAATTAATATAATGGTAGGAAAATTTGAATATGAAATTATAACTGCTACTAAAGATCATGTCATTTCTCATATTACTAAGTGTCCAATATTAAGTTCTAGTGAGATGGACATTCCTCTAGAAGTAAATTCAGATATTTGTCCAAAATATTGCGCCCGTTTTGTAAAAACTCTAAACTCTGATTATAGTTTTAAATTTACCAAAAAGCTTTGTGATAATGATCCTTACTGTGAGCTTATTATAGAGTTAGAAGATAAGTAAGGCTCATTAAAATTTAAATCAGGTCTAACCTGATAAAAGTGGGGGTGGTAGTATGGAACTTGAGGATATATCTGCAGAAGTAAGATGGAAAATTGCAGCCAGAACGGCTCAAAGCTTGTTTATAGACTATGGGCTGGCCTTTTGGACTGAAGGGGGAAAAGAAATAAAATCAATTGCAGATTGCTTGAAATTACCTACTAAGAATGCAATAGAAGTCAGTGATAGTTGGAGAATTATTAGAACAATTCTCATGGGAAAATGGGAATGTAAAACTGTGGAAGAAACTGAGGGTAAAGTAGTAGACCATTTGAGCAACTGTCCCATGTTAAATATACATAAGGAGACCAGCTCTCCAATCATGAATATGCATTATCTCTGCCAGGCATATTGTAGAAGTGCTATCGAGTCATTGAATCCAAAATACACTCACAGATCCACTAAAACAATGTGTACCGGCGATCCATACTGCGAGAACATCATAGAACTTAAAAAATAAAGAAAATCATAGATTTGAAACAAAAACCTATTTTTTATAATTTTTAGGTTTAATCATCATCAAGAAGAAATGATGCAAAAGTTAAACCGGATCCAAGACGAACCTGACCTGCAACTGCGGCAGCTTCGAGAAGCTCGTCTATACTTGCGCCAGCTGCCAAAGCACTTTTTTTATGGGCCTTCACGCATTGTTCACATTTAAGGGCTACAGCACATGCCAGTGCTATCACTGATTTTTCCTTTGAAGATAATGCGCCGTCTTTCATTATCGCAGCGGCCAGATTCTGGAATGCATCGTTTAACTCATCACTCACTGCTTCTGTAAATCTGTATGGTCTTGGCTTTTGTTCTTCCATTTTATTACTCCTCAATTTATTGATTTTTCCTGTAAATATAACATATTTTATATATTCATTTAAAAATAAATATAATTAAATCTATTTAAACGGATTAAATGGGGGAAATGATATTATGGATTTTAAAGAGTGCATAAATTTTGCAAATGAAACACCTGTTTGTTACCTTGCAACAACTGAAGGGGACCAACCTAGAGTCAGAGCTCTTGGTTTTTGGTTTGCTGATGAAAACGGATTTTACTTCCAGATCGGGGCTATGAAAGATATGTACGGACAACTTCAGGCAAATCCTAAAGTAGAGGTATGTTTCTGGCAGCCTGATGAAGCAACAGGTAAAATGATGAGGGTAGCTGGTGAAATAGAATTTGTAGATGATCCAGATCTCAAAAAGAAGGTTTTAGAGGATAGACCATTCCTTAAAGAGTTTGGTATGACATTTGACAGCCCAGGTCTTATAATTTTCCGCATTGCCAAAGGTGAAGCCTATTTCTGGACAATGCAGACCAATTTTGAGCCTAAAAAGTTCATTAATTTTGGATAGACATAATTTACTTATTTTCTTTTTTTAATTGGAATTATTCTTTGTAATAAGAGGTGTTTCTTTGGCGGAAGAATTCATTAAATTTTGGGCAGAACTAGCAAATAGATACGATTCGGCTATAGATAATATCATGGGAGAAAAAATAAGGCCAAAAATACGGGAAAAGCTAAACGAAGAAGACAATTTAGGAAAACTAATTGAACTTGGCTGCGGCACTGGTTATTTCACAGAAACACTCTCAAATAAGTCAGAAAGTATCATTTCAACTGATATTTCGGAGGAAATGCTGTCTATTGCCCGAGAAAAGCTAAAAGGATTTGAATTTCAGGTTATGGACTGTCAGGACCTTAAGTTCGATGAAGGAACATTTGATACGGTGTTTATGGGTTTGGTTCTTCTTTTTACTCAACCAGAGAATGCTCTCAAAGAAAGCCACCGAGTTTTAAAACCTGGAGGTTTGCTTATAATAGCAGATCCTGATATTTCTTTCCTGTCATTTTATGGGGACTTAAAATTCAGGTTTAAAGCACTTATAAATTACCGCAAGATCCCAACTACAGGTCATTTTTTAAATCAAGAAAAGATAGTGGACATGCTGGATAAGGCGGGATTTGAGGTAGTCAGTAAAGAGATTATTCGTGATGAAATGAACCCTAACTATGTTACAGCTAATTATATTAAAGCAATAACTAGAAAATAACGTTTAAAAATAAAACAATTAATTTCCTCTAAAACTCAGTTATGATGATTTAAAATATGTGGGCTGTAGATTATCATGCATCTTTATAAATCGGGGATTGAAGAATGAAAATAACTGTTTTGCTTGAAAATGCCAGGTTAAAAAATTCTGATTTAATTGTAGAACATGGAATCTCACTATTCATTGAAAAAAATGGTTATAACATCCTTTTTGATACAGGAGGTCCGCAGGAAAGCGCAATAAAAAATGCGTCAAAATTAGGCATTGATCTACGGGAAGTGGATGCTGTAGTTATTTCTCATGGACATAATGATCATACGGGGGGACTTCTAAAATTTTTCCAGATTAATGACAAAGCGCCTGTGCATCTTAAAAAAGAAGCTTTAGGTTCATATTATTCAAGACGCCCTGAAGGCGAAAAATATATTGGTATTGACAGTAAGATACCAGAAAAATATCGGGGGAGATTACATTTTCTTGATGAAACCACAGAAATTGCTCAAAATATATTTTTAGTTCCGAATATCAAGAAAGATTTCTCAATCCCTTGTAGTAATCATGTTTTATTTAAAAAAATAAATGGAAATTTAGTAAGAGATGATTTTAAACATGAACTATTCATGGTAATAAGAAATAATAGTGATTTAATTGTTTTCTCTGGTTGTGGGCACAATGGAATTAAAAATATCATAAATACGACTAAAGAAGTTTTTCCTGATAAAAAGATAAGTGCTGTAATTGGGGGGTTTCATCTTCAATCCGGAGCTAGTACATTTGCAGTGGCAAAAAAAGAAGAAGTTGAAGATATAGCTGAATGGCTTGTAATAGAAAGAGTTGAAAATGTTTATACGGGGCACTGTACTGGAGATCGTGGAATTGATTTAATGAGGCCAATTTTAAAGGATAAATTAAAACGGATTTATACCGGGATGGAAATTAGTTTATAAAATAAAATATTTAAAAAAATTAGAATAGGGTTATTTTTTCTTTAAAATAACATATGATAATACTATAACCCACACAATAAATGTTAGAATGGTTATTTTTTCAAGCAGTCCGCCAAAGAACAGGTTGTTACCAACACTGTATGCAGAAATCCCTCCTGAGATTACCACAATAATTCCAGATATAAATGAATATTTTGCGAAATTATTCATATCTGCCATTTTTCGGAAGCTGAAACCAGTAAGGAAAATGGTTAGAATCGTAAGCAGGGATGATATTCCAGCTACTGCAATATGAACTGTTCCTGTAGTGGTGAATGCAGCAGTTCGAGGATCTTGTGGAAAAAATAACAGTATAATTCCTGAAATACCAGTTAAAACCAGCATCAGCATTGCAGCGCGATATTTTTTACTGGTGTCAACTTTAGTATCTAGAAACGCACCAATACCAAATATTAACAGTGAAACATTGTAAATACCAAACATGACGTCCATTAAAAACAAATTAGGCGCACCAGTCATGGAAAGCTCGCTTACAGTATTGTAAAGCTGGCTGTAATCATTTCTAATTGCACCTCCAATAATAACGGCAAGAATGTATATGAGTGGTCCCAGAAAACCAAATATCGTATAAACTTTTTTCATATATCTGGATATTCCTTTGATTATATAAAGATTTTTTATGTTAATATTCAATTAAATATAATTATAATAGTAACTATTGTTTCTTTAAACCACCACAAAAATTAAATCATTATTTACTAAAAATAACTACTAATTATAAAATAATTATAAATTACCGGTGAAAAGATAATGTCACTCATAGCCAGGAAAGAATTAGAAAAAGAGCAGCGAAGAAGGGATATATTAAATGCGGCAGAGAAGCTGTTCTTTTCTAAAGGTTATGATAATGTTTCCTTAAATGAAATAGCTAAAGAAGTAAAATTAGGTAGATCTACACTTTATTTATATTTTGAAAATAAAGAAGAATTATTTTTTGCAATTGTACTTCGTGGGGCTCAAATTTTACATGGAATTATCTTAAACAAATCTAAAAAAGCAAAAAATAGTTATGAAAAACTTTCTGCATTTAGAGATTCATATTACGAATTTTCTAAAGAATATCCTGATTATCTTAAAGCATATAATTATTTATTGTCTGGAAGGTTTGATTTAGCTAGCATTGAGCCTGCAGAATATAAAATATTTCCTTCTTCGGACAGTAAGTTATATCCTGAATATAAAAAGAAATTTGAAGGAATATACATAAAAAATTTAGAGAAAGGCATTATCCCTAATTTTCCAATACCAAAATTCACAACCAGCGAATATTTAAATGAAATACTTGTTTTGCGTCGTGAGATGTTGAATATTTTTAGT
>JAEYQZ010000182.1 GCA_023409695.1 Methanobacteriota archaeon
TCATTATCGATGATTATGTCACCTTCAACATACTTATCAATTCCAAGCTTAGATCTCTCACTTACTACTTTATTGAACAAAAATGACTGATAAGCGTGGACGAACATTCTCCTTAACGGTTTTGGAAGGCTTGATATAGCGCGTCTGTAAGCATGTTCTTCTAGAGAATCAATATCTTCAACATTTTTCTTTTTCATTTCTTTTAAAAGGGTTTTGAGCATCATTTTTTCATATCTCATGCTCCCAGGCATTTCTTCAAATGCTTCTTCCCATTTTCCCTCATCATACAGCTGTCTTGGTTTTTTAATATGCTCCCTCTCCTCATCATAAGGATTTCCAATATAACAATCAACTGCTTTTTTTAAATCATTTTCAAGTAATGCTTTTCCAACAAGATGGGTGTTTGACCTTTTTTTACCAAACCTCTGCCAGCCGTAGTAATTAGGAACACCTGTCCTTGAGAGTTCTGCCAGTATTTCAGTTGCTACTTGGCTATCTTTTTCTGGATCTTCCGTATCTCTTATAAGAAGCCGGAATTTATTCCCTACAAGCTGGCCAATCCTTAATTTTTTCTCATTTTTCATTATTTTGAGTATATCAACTTTGTACAACTTGTCTTTTAATTTTTCGATGTCTTCAACTTCTGAGTTTGAAACACACAGCCACTGCCTTGTGACTGCCCTTTTATCTTTCATTCCTGCAAAGCCCATTCTTTTCCTGTCTACGTGCAGTTCACGTGCGACATCCAGTACAACCTCAAGTGTATCTCTTCCCACTTTTTCAATGAAAAACCAGGTGTTGTCTCCTGTTCCACTTGGTTCTGATTCTGGTATTTCTTCAACATAAAAATCTTCGTATCTTGTCCTAATTTTTCCACCAATTCCTTTTTGGCTGGTGATATAAGTTTCCGCGTTAAGCATTAGTTTTTCTCCGGATTATTTTCAAATGTAAAAAATTTTAAAATGAGTTTTCTATTAGTATGTTCTCCCTATAAATAAAAATAATTTGGTTAAATTAATTCAGTTATTTAAATTTCATCGGCGGTCCACCAAACGCTTCGGTCTTCCCTTCATCTTATAAAATTCAAGGCCCTCAGGGCCAGTAAAATTAAAGGCAATATTAAATGTACCATCTGAATAGGCCTGCCGAATACCTGGTTTAAATTTAAGGAAAGTTTTAATAAAATTTTCACTGATCATATCTTCACCACAATTTGCAGGGTCACTGCACTCCATGCTAACTCTCATTGTAGTTTCCATTTCATCCCCATACAGAAATGCTTCATATTCTCCTGTTAGATATTCCATATTGTCTCTCTGAAACACTCCTTGTTCTATATCCACTTTGTTAAATGAGTTTCCAGCTACCCAAACAGTTTCTGCTTCTCGCTGCGGATTCAAAATTCGCATATGAGTTCTACCACATTTACATTTCTCCCTGCTTAAAACTGTAGTAGTATCTTCAGTATCATAGTTCAAAAGAAGAGTTCCAGTTTTTTCACCAACTGGTAAAAGAGTTGTTAAGACTATTCTACCGCATTCACCTTCATCTACGAAATTTTTAAGCTGTGGATCATAGACATCCAGATGTACAAGATCTTCAGGGACATGCAAACCTGCTTTTACGTAACATTCCCCACACATAGTTCCTTCAGTGCTCCCATAAGTATTGTAGACTGGTACATCCCATATTTCTTCCAGATATGCTCGTGATTCCTCTGCAAAGCTTTCACCACCCGCAACTAAATGTTTGATACTTGATTCTTGAGGTGGAATTCCTTCTGATTCCATTCGTTTTGCAAGGCGCAGCAGCTTGAATACACTTCCTACTATACCCGTAGGCTGATAATTTTTAATTATACGAACTGGAAACGTGCATTTACCTTCAGGAATAATTGCCATCCCTATCTTTTGAGCCGCTAATGTCATAGTGTTAGCCCCTACGTTCATTCCATATGACGCGCAGACCACCACTCGATCTCCTTTGCCAAAACCTTGTGATACAAATGAACGGGCATATTTTTCAGCGTATCTATTCCAGTCATCCCATGTAAGAAAGAACGATTTAGGCACCCCGCTGGTTCCGCTTGTTTCATGAATAGTGTATATATTGTCCCAATCTACACATTTAAATTCGAAGTCTTCAGTTTCTGGAGGCTGTTTTTCCCTTAATGTTTTACTGGTTATTATAGGCAGTTCTCTCAAATCTTCATGAGATTTAATGTCTGATGTATTTATTCGGTTTTCTTTAAACCATTTTTTATAAAAAGGAGAATTTTCATAGGCATATTCAACCGTATACTTAATACGTTCCTCAACAAGGTCATCAAGGTCATCTCGATTCATTGCTTCTATTTCTTTATTGAAATAACTCATAAAAAATCCCCATACTACTGCAATTATATTCTAATATTATGTAAAAATTAACTTATTAATTCTAGGATTATGAAAAAATAAGAATAAATAACATTTCGAGATGTCGATATGAATCAAAATAAAAAATATACTGCATATTGTGGTTTGTTCTGCCCTGATTGTATTCCAAGCAATAAAAGACTTTTTGAAGTTTTAAATGAACTTGAAAATCTGTTAATAGAACTTAAGTTTGATAAATATGCTGAATTAAAGTCTAAAAGTAATGAAACATTTGAAAACTATTCTGAATTTTTGAATGTACTTGAAGAAATGAAAAAATTGAAATGTAAAATGTTATGCACGGAAGGTGGATGTAAAGAGGACTGTAAAATCAGGGAATGCGTCAAAAATAATCAATATGAAGGATGCTGGGAATGCAATGATTTTAAAAACTGCGAATTACTCGAATATCTTAAAAAAATCCATCCTATAGAACACAACCTTGAGATGATAAAAAAGTATGGAATTGATAGTTGGGATGATAAAAGAGGTAAACATTACATCTGGCTTTAATTTATCGTAAATGTCTCCTAAAAGCCCATATTCTTGGACGCATATTCCCTAAGTACCACCGTAACAATTGAAAAATTTCTATTTTTTTGTATAAATGATTTCGATTTTTATACTTGCCTTTATTCTCTTAAACACCCTTTTAAATACATATGACGGTTTTCAACTCATTATCTGCTATTTATGATTACATTCCACGAAGTTATTATTTATTATTTTTATATTTTAAAAGCCATAAAATAATAATATATTTCATTTAATTATTAATAAGTTAACTTCAAGTGTTAAAAGAAATTTTAGGTTCAAGTGTAACCATGAGTGAAAATAAGCCCTCCCCAGAAGAGATGGATGTTTATAAACCTTCTCCT
>JAEYQZ010000188.1 GCA_023409695.1 Methanobacteriota archaeon
CCATTATCGAAGAATCACTGGACTTCTTATCAAGCGAAGCAGGTGCAGAAGTAATTGTATATGAAAAACCTACCTATGATCCAAAGGGTAAGTTCAAAAATGCAATGCCTTACAAGCCTGCTATTTATATAGAGTGATATCAACCAGGTATTATCTCTTTTTTTTAATTTTTAATTGATTTTAACAAAAATAGCGTTATAATATTAAGTTTTGTCTTTTATGAAATAATAATCAGATTTAGTGTATCTGGAATTAACTGACTTAATTTTATTATAACCTGTTAAAATTATAATATGAATAAAATATTTAGTGAATGTAGATAAAAGCGGCATTAACTTGTTTAAGAGATGCATAAAATGAATAACAGTAATGTTAATGATAATTATAAAATACCATGGAATATCATTATAATTGCAATAATTTTGAATTTCTGTACATGGGCATTTTTGTTTGTTACTCCACCAATGGGAACTATACTATCAGCCGATTTGCATATTTCTCATTTCCAGACAAGTTTACTTTTCAGCGCTCCAATACTTATGATAGTTATAGTGGCAATTCCTGCAGGTATTATTGCGGATAAAATAGGCCTGAAA
This sequence comes from Methanobacteriota archaeon, assembly GCA_023409695.1. GTDB lineage: Archaea > Methanobacteriota > Methanobacteria > Methanobacteriales > Methanobacteriaceae > Methanobacterium_D. The sequence continues at coordinate 597 of JAEYQZ010000188.1, forward strand.
AGGGCAATTGGAATTGGTGTCATTATTGCATGTATCGGTGCTGTGCTTAGGGGAACGGCATCAACTTATTCTGGTTTACTTATCTTTTCTCTTATCTTTGGGTTTGGTATGGGGTGGACATTTGCAAATTTACCTAAATTAGCTAGATCATGCAGTTCCAGCCAGCAAACAAGTTTTGTAATGGGAATTATCAATGGATTTGGGTTACTTGCAGGTATTGGGACAGCTCTGGCTATTACAGTTCCATTGATTTACCCTCTAACTAACAGTTATCAGGGTGTTTTTTACATATGGAGTGTACCGCTGCTCGTTGCAACAATTTTGTGGTGGATCGTAGTCCGTGAACCGCCTTGTCCGAGTGCTGAAATTGAATCTGAACAAACAGGTTCTGTAGTAGGATTAAAAGATGTATTAAAAGATAAAACATTATGGCTGCTGGCTTTTATCCTTTTACTCCATAATATATTCTTCTATACGTGGTCTGGATGGCTTCCAACTTATCTACTGCAAAAGGGGGCTAGTTTAGGCATTAGTGGGTTATTGACATCGGTCATGCTTTGGGTAGGTGTCCCAACTGTAATACTCGTGCCAATGCTTTTTTCAAGGACCAACATATCGAAAAGACTGCTTATATGGGTACCCAGTTTAATATTTGCTTTCCTTGCAATATGGATACTGTATGCCTCAGGGCTTTCAATCTGGATTATAATGGCCGTTGCAGGAATTATAAATATCTTACGTTTTAACACATTACTTAGTTTACCTGTTGAAATCATGCCAAAAGAGCATGCAGGAGTTGCAGGAGGCGTTGTTGTAGCAATTGGTTATATCGGCGCGGTAATTGGACCCAGTATGACTGGACAAATCCTGGACATTACTGGAAGTTTCCAGATAGTTTTTGTTATCTTGGCAGTGTTGTCATTGATAACAATGGGTTTAACTTTTTTAATCCCTTCAGATAGTGAAAAAGAGGTACCAAATACGAAATAGAGAAATAATCTCCGATTTGAGTTATGCAAATTTCACAGCTGTTTTAATATAATTGATCTCGAATTTGATCCTCAATTTTTATTATTTTAACTCAATTTATCCATTAAAACATAATATAACCAAATATTATTAATCATTTCTAATATATTAAACATAATATCTCAATAATTTATTTTTAAATTCATTTAAACTTTTAAATTTGGAAAATGATAAAATATAAAAAATATCAAATCCATATTAAATAATGGAATATTGAAGCTCATGTCCCTATCATGTATAAAATTTAGTGTTAATTAAATTTAATCAACAGTTTGCATGAATAAAACGTAACAATCAGGCCATGAGCAAATGAAATTTAAATTGTATCTTAAGGGAGTAAAAGAATGTTTTCTAAAGTACCTATAGATATTAATAAAATAAAAAGAGAAAATAAAAATCTAGACCAAGAGCTTCTAAGAATAGCTATAATGGCAGAATTCGACGCCATTAACCTTTATGAACAGATGGCAGATATGACTGACGATGAAGACCTTAAAAAAGTTCTTCAAGACGTAGCTCAGGAAGAAAAGACCCATGTCGGTGAATTTCAGACCATGCTTTTAAGAATGGATGAAGAACAGGTTAAAGAGCTTGCTAAAGGTAAAAATGAAGTTGAAGAGTTAACTGGAAAGAAATAATTAAATCAGGAAATCTAACTAGCTTGAATGAATTTCAAGCGCGAATTTAATATTTTTTTAACTCTTTTTTACAAAATTTTTAAGCACTCCTATACTGTCTACCTCAACTTCAACGGTATCTCCCACATTCATAGGGCCAACACCTGGAGGAGTCCCTGTTGCAATTACATCACCAGGTTTAAGTGTCATTATGTTTGATATGAATTCAATAAGCTCGTAGACGTTGAATATCATATTTTTAGTGTTTGATTTTTGTTTAAATTCTCCATTGAGTTTAAGGGAGATATTTTGATTCATTGGATCTAAATCAGTTTCAATACACGGTCCAATGGGACAGAATGTGTCAAAGCTTTTTGCTCTTGTCCACTGGCCGTCTTTTCTCTGTAAATCTCTTGCTGTTACGTCGTTTACTACAGCATATCCTCCTATATAATCTGCAGCATCTTCTGCTTTCACACTTCTTGCTTCTTTAGACAAGACAATACCAAGTTCACCTTCGAAGTCAACCTG
>JAEYQZ010000046.1 GCA_023409695.1 Methanobacteriota archaeon
TGCTTATGACCTTTTTATTTCTTAGTCTCTTGACATCTTCTTTTGCTGCTGCATCTAACCCTAACACTAACTCTGTAGAAAAGACTATTAATGTAGTTTCTAACCCGTCAACAGGATATCATTGGGTTGCAATGTACAATAAAAAGCACGTAAAATTGTTAAGCGACACATTTAAATCAAACAATCCAAGGTTAATAGGTAGTCCGGGCATTGAAACTTTTAAATTTAAAGGCGATAAAGGACAAAAAATTGTCTTAAAATACGTTAGGAGTGGAGATAACAAACCAGTAAAACAACACACATACGTATTGTAACTAATAAACTAATCTTTTACTTTTTAAATCTTAAAATAGAAGTTATGACACATGACATCTTGAGATAACGGTTTTTATTATTTTTTTTATTTCTCAGCAGATGTAAACAAGTACTTTTGAATTAAATCATATTATCTAAAATTTTAATAATTTATAATTAATGGTATAACTCTACTGATTTAGGGTATTTATATTTTAAATTCAGTTATATCATTGTAAATACATTTAATTATGCTTTTAATCAATAAAAGCATTTATTTTATGAAAATAGTCAAAATTAGAAAATATTAACTTCATTGAATAACTGATGAAAAAAGTTATAACTTTTAAAAACAAAGTAATAGTAAGAACTTCTTTATAATTTTTAAAAAGATATTAATCAATATTTTCAGGGGAGGTATTGAATTAAATACAAAAAATAGCATATTCAAGGAAATATTTGATAAGTCTCCCACTGGTATTTTTTGTTATGATAAAAAGGGTAATTTAATTGATGCTAACTTTACTGCTTTAAAAATAGCGGGTATTGATTCTTTAAATGATTTTAAAAAAATTAATTTATTTGATATTCAGTATGCTGCATTAAGAAAGGATGAACTGCTTAAAAATGGTTTAATTAAGTTTCAATCTAACTTAAAATATGATAAAATCAAAAATAAAGGAATTTATGCTTCTGTAAAGTCTGGAAATGTTTTTATTGATTGGACTGTTTCTGTAACTGATTTTGGTTTTTTAGTGCAGATTCAGGATATTACTGAACATAAAGAAACTGAAAAAGGATTAAAAGAATCAGAGGAAGAGATTAAAAGAAATAACAAAATTTTAAGTGGGATAAATAAGATCTTCCAGGCAGGTTTAAGAGTTAAAAGTAAAGAAGAATTAGCTCAAATAGCATTAAAAGTTATTGAGGAGATTATAGATAGTTCCTCGGGCTTTATATGTGAGATAACACCTAAGAACTTATTAAATATTATTGCAACGAGCTTTTCTGGAGTAGAAGAGCGTAAAACACCAGATGGTAAACAACTGGTCATGGAGACAGATTTACCTATTAAAGGAATCAGGTGGAGTGCTATTAAGGAAGCAAGGCCTTTAATTTTTAATGATATTAGTAAACATCCAAAATGGATTGAACCACCTGAAGGGCATATTAAAATTAAAAGCTTCCTTGGAGTGCCATTGATATATGCGGGTGAAGTTTTTGGTGAGATTGGACTGGTTCACACAGATAAAGATTTTAGTGAAGATGATTTAGATGTAGTTGAATCAATATCTATTGCTATTATGGAAGCTCTAATGAGCTATAAGTCCAGGAATCAATTAACAGATTATAAAATTAAGTTAGAAGAACTGGTTAAGAAATTTAAGGATAGTGAAGAGTCGTTCAGGGCACTTGCAGAAAATTCACCTGATCTTATAGCAAGGATTGACACTGATTTTAAATACATTTTTATTAATTTTAAAATTTTAGAGTTGCAGGGTAATTACCCTGACTTTTACATAGGTAAAACATTTGAGGAAACAGGTACTCCTTTGAGATATGCTGAAATGTGGAGGTCAAAGTATCAAAAACTGCTGGATACTGGCGAGTTACAAAATTTTGAATATATGTCCATAACTAAAAATGGTTTTAGATATTTTGAAACCACAGCTGTACCTGAATATAATTCTAAAGGCAAAATTGAATCTATTCTGTCTATAAGTCGTGATATCACTGAAAGGAAAGAGAGCGAAAGACGATTAAAAGAAATTATAGCTGAACTGCAGCGTTCTAATAAAGAATTACAGAGCTTTGCCTACATTACAAGTCATGACCTGCAGGAACCGCTTAGAACCATTGCCAGTTATGCGCAATTAATTGAAAGACGTTACAAGGGTAAGCTTGATGCCGATGCCGATGAATTCATTGAATACATGGTTGATGGTGCAAAGAGAATGAAAAGCATGATTCAGGGCTTGCTTGATTACTCTCGCGTTGGAACAAAAGGAAATGAATTTAAAGAGTTTAAATCTCAAGATGCATTGGATTATGCTTTGAGTAATTTAGAATCTGCCATCACTGAACATGATGCTGAAATAACCTGTGATCCCCTTCCGGTAATTTTTGCTGATGAAGATCAAATCGCACGTGTATTCCAAAATCTAATTGGAAATGCACTTAAATTCTCTAGGGAATGGGTGAAACCTGAAATTCACATTTCAGCTCGAGAGAAAGGTAAAGAATATATTTTTTCAGTCAGTGATAATGGGATTGGAATGGAAGAACAGTATACTGATCACATTTTTGAAGTGTTTAAGCGGCTACATTCAATTGACGAGTATCAGGGTACAGGGATAGGTTTAGCAATAGTTAAACGGATAATAGATCGTCATGAGGGGCGTGTTTGGGTTGAATCAGAATTAGGTTATGGTTCGAGATTTTATTTTACCATACCTGTTAGAAATAAAGCCCTTTTAAGGATAATTAACAGGATTAAATGACTTTATTTTTTTGATATGTATTAAAAAGAACATTAAGATTATATTTTCATCTAATTATCTGGTTTTTAATCATTTTTTATAAAATTAGGGGGTATACTTGGACACTAACTGAAAAGACTCAGTGTCCTGGAATTTAAGTAGTTTACTTAAATATAAATTAAAAGGGGATGAGGTCAATACTTACAAATATTGACCTAAATTACTGATGTGCAGTTTTGTATATAAATTTTACGGTATAGGGGAATAATAATAATTTATACTTATTTTTATAATTTATAATACGTTTTTATTAAAAAATAAACGTTATTTTATTATTTTTTATAATTTCAACAATTTTAAGCAGTTCAATTTTAATACTTTTTAAATATTATATCTCAATAGGTCTAATAATGGTATTATAATTAGTTTTTTAAAATAATAACTATCTATATTTTAATTAGTTTCCCATGCTGCCCTGAAAATTCGTGTTGAATGTTCCAAAAACAAATATTTTTGGGGGAGAATTAGGAAGGCTGCATTATACTCCTATTTTTTTACTACCATAAAATATGAAATCTATAAAATTTAATAATAGTTTGAAGGGCGAAGCAGCATCTCCGAATACTTGCTGAATTTAAATAAAAATTCGTCCTTCAATTAAAAAGAAAGAATAATTAAAATACATGACTTATTGATATAACTCCAAATGACTCATTGGTACTCTGGCTTTCAATAACTGTGTTTCCCTGTAATATCTGCACCAGTAAAGGCAAGGTGCTGTTATCTGTTTTTTTAAAAGTAACTGATACTGTGCCTGGATTTGAACCTAAATTATAATTATTGCTTGAAGTTCCATGTACTGTTCTATTTCCGGTTTTGTCTGAGATAGTACCATTCCATGTTCCTTGATATGTTACAGATACTACCACATTAGAAGCAAATGAACTGTTGTTTGTAATGGGTTGGGATGTATTTGGAGATTGATTTGTGGTAGAATTATTTTGTGTATTAGTACAGCCTGATGCAAAAATCACCAGAAGAAAAATGAGTACTACAGATAAATATTTACTGATTCTGCTCAATTAATCACTCCCATGCATAATCAGTATGTTTAAAAAATTATTAATATTTTTCTGTAGGTTATGAAATTAGCGATAATCTGATCTTGAATTTTGTTATTCTGCGACTCCCCTAAGGAAGTTTCCAGTTGTGATCCCACCCAAAGATATCTTTTTAGCCTTATTTTTTAAAGCATTAAGTTCACGTTTTGATTTTGGGTCATTTTTAGCCCCTATTTCAATGGCTTTTTTATAGATATGGCTAATATCATGGGCATATTTTTTTGTCCGGCCTCTTGCATCTATTATAATTGTATCAATACCCATTTTAGAAATTTGAGGTATATGATCTACAAGGCATAGCTCTACTGAATTTAAGATATGGGTTCTGCATTCGTTATCTAATCTTATTGGGAATAAATGGTTTTTAATATCTTCAATTCCTAGAAACGATTTTTCAGCGTCTTTATTTTTAAGAATTTTATCTCCAGCAATATGTGGAATACAGTCTTTAGAAACTATAGATTCAAGATTTCCCTGCACTAAAAGCTCTAAATTTGAATCAATTCTCCTAGTTTGTATATTGGAAGCAAGTCTTTTAATTTCATCTTTTGAAAGCTCAGGAGATACAGTAAAATTATTAAAAATGTTCTGCAATTCTTCAACTGATTTATAATTCCATATGTTAAGTCCTGCAGATGCAAAGAGGTTAATTTGAGGGTTAAGGTTTAACATAGATTCTGCAGCTCCAATAGAATCAGTCATAACTCCACTAATCCCTGCATTAAAAGATTCAGTCAACAAAGAGTTTAAATCAGATAAACACTGGCTTGAAGTAATTTTAGGCAATTTTAAAATTAATTCAATATTTGTATTTTTACAGATCGACACTGCTTCATTGATTAAATTTAAATCTAATTTGCTGTTTAAATTAGAGTTACAATTTAATGCTGCATTCTTTGTAAATGGGTCAAAGTAAACCCTATCACATTTTCCACTTACAGCACCTTTTATTATCTCTAGATCATCTGCATATACGGCTAAATTAACTGTTTTTTTAGCTAGTTTAACTTCATTAGCTTTTATATTTAGTTGGGGGAGTAATTCGTTTAATTTATCGTGTGCTTCTTCGATTTTATTTTTATCAGGACAATGTGTAGAAATTAACATTTCTTCCATTTTTTCAAACAGTTCCCGACGAAGGCTGTTTAACTCACTAATCGGCGCAAAGAAGCCGCCAGGATAATGGATATTCATATTATCTATATCGAAGAGAGTACCTCCCGTTTTTCTAAACTGGGTTTCAATTATTTTTTCAGTTATAGGTTTTTTAATGGCAGCTTCCATTTTAAAGTCAGGAAGTAATTCCAGCTCAATTAAATTTTTATTTAGATCATTAAATTTACTTTTAAGTGAAATAGAACCGTCATTTTCTACAAGTACATCTAAATTAACATTTATACGGTGTTTGTCTTCATTAATTATTTTTTGAGCTTTATCAAGCAGTGATCTCCTGCGTGTTATATAAACTAAAGTTCCCTGTTTTAATGGATGTTGAACAGTAAATCTAGCCTTATTTTTATGGGTAGATGGAGATTCATGTATTATCATACCATATTCGTTTTTATTTTGATTTTTATTTATAAAAACGATGCCGTCTCCCTTTTCAGGGATAATCTGATTTTTAATTTCGATTACAACTTTTTTATCTTTATTTTTGTAATCGAGGACAGACCCGATGTAAATTCCCCTATTTCCTGGACGATCTCGACTCATTACTGAACTTTCGTCTTTTTCTAAAAGGTATCCCCCAGTAAAATCACGATTAAATGCTAATTTCAGGTTATCAATGTCTTTCTTTCTGGGCTTCCATCTGCCTTTTTTAATTGAATCCAGTGCTTTTCTGTAGGTGCTAACAACAATTGCCACGTATTCTGGAGACCTCATTCTGCCTTCAATTTTAAGTGAACTGATGGATGATTTTGATATTCTATCAAGATATTTGTAAATCGCTAAATCACGGGTGGATAATAAATATTTTTCCTTGATTTTGGCTTCAAAAATCTTTGATTTTTGATGTTCGATAATGCTTTGCATTATCTCAACTTTATTTGTATTAATGGGTCGTCCATATTCATCTTTTTCGCCTAAAATTAGATCATATGGTTTCCTGCATGGCTGTGCGCACATGCCTCTGTTTCCACTGCGCCCGCCGATAAATGAGGATAAAAGACATTGGCCTGAATAGGAGTAGCATAATGCCCCATGCGCAAATATTTCAAGTTCAATTTGTCCGGGTTCAATATTTGCACTGATTTCTTCTATCTCTGCCAGTTTCATTTCCCTTGCAAGTACCACCCGCTTAAATCCAAGTTCCGCTGCCCATCTAACACCTTCTGTGTTGTGAATGGTCATCTGGGTGGATGCATGGATATTAAGATCTGGAACAATTTCTTTTGCAGTATGTGCAACGCCAATGTCTTGGACTAAAATTGCATCTGCTCCATTTTCATACAAAAATAATAAGTATTTAGCTAAATCAGGAAGTTCATGGTCTTTAATAAGGGTGTTAACTGTTACATAAACTTTTACGCCCCTTAAATGGGCATAATGGACAGCTTCCTTTAACTCTGCATTATCGAAATTGGCAGCATAATGTCGTGCCCCAAATTGTTTTCCTGATATGTACACGGCATCTGCCCCTGCATTTACAGCTGCTTTTAATGATTCTATAGATCCTGCAGGTGCCAGCAGTTCTGGTATTTTTATTTTCATTGTATTTCTCCGGGTAAACGTAAATAACTGGACTATTAATCAGAAGTAATTTCAAAAATAAATTTCAGGTAGTAATAGTTTATTTAGTTTTAGATAATTATACTTTTAAATACGAAATATGTAAAGTAACAGATTCTTGAGCTCAAACTATATTTATGATTATTGAAATAACTAACCAGTATGTATATATGTTTAGAAGGCATTGACGGCTCGGGAAAATCAACACAGGTTCTTCTTCTTGAAGAATGGCTTAATGAATGTGGATTTGAAGTTATGCGGGTTTTTGAACCCACTGATTCTGATATTGGGAGATTAATACGGAAAATGCTCAGAGATCCTGACGCAACTGGAGAAAATTTCCAGAAAACTCTGGCTCTTTTATTTGCTGCCGACCGTATGGTACTTATGGATGAAATCAAGGCCGCAGAACAATCAGGTAAGATTGTAATAAGCGACAGGTGTTTCTATTCAAGTATTGTTTATCAAAATGACCCTTCATGGCTTTATGAATTGAATAAATTTGTTAAGATACCGGACACGGTAATATTGCTTGATCTGGATGTTGAAACTGCCCTTAAACGGTGTGATGGTAAAGATAGTTTTGAAAATAAGGTTTTTCTTGAAAAAATCAGGGAAAGATACCTTGAACTTGCTCGGAAGAATGATTTCTTTGTCATAGATTCAAATAATGGAATCAATAAAACATGTGATGATATAAAGAAGGTTATCTCTCCTAAAATTGGCAGATGCATCTAGTTAAATGTATTTTTACTCCTTTAATTTTTAACCTGTTTCTTTATTTGATATTAAGTCTTGCTTTGTCTGTGAAATAATGAAGATTAATTATAGATATTTTTTGTTGGAATTGTAATATGCACAAAAATTAAGTATTATTTAAATCATAAATATCATTTGTACAAAAATCAAGCTCTAATGAAATTCTGAGTTTATTTACTATTTACGGAGAAACAAGCATGGTAAATGAAGATGAACTTACAGATATGATAGTTAATACGGATTTAGAGAAAGTTCAAGGCCCTAAAGATATCTGGGAAAAGAAAATTGATCTTGATGGCGGGAGATCTCTAGTTGTGGGCTATGAAGAGGAATCAAAAGTCTGTCAAGGCTTAACTAAAGATTTAACCAGCGGAACGGATGAAGAAAAATGTGCCATTACTTACAGCTGGTACTGGGAAGTTAGAGATTCCGAAACTTGGGATGTTATTTATGAAAATCATGATACTGATTTAGGTTTTTGTTCTGAAGATCTACAAAAAGCCTGGAGCGATGAAAGCACATTTGAAGATATTGGTGATGTTCCAGGAACAGAACTCTGCACATGGAGCGATCAAAACGGTATAGATGACATTGTAGAAGATATAATTGATGATATTCGAGATGTTGTAAAAATTCAATAAGTTAAAAAAGTAGGTATAACTTAAAATATAAAAAATTAAAAGAGTATTTACTATATCTTAATCTTTTATTTTGATTTAAACCTTGGATAGTGTATCTTGATTCAAGATATATATTTTGATTAATAAATTAATGATAATTAATTCTTTATCAGTTAATTTTTTTTATTCTCTGGTTTAAATATCTGATAAATGTGTAAATAGTTCAAGATATAAATTGATTAATAAATTTAAAGAATAATTATTATTTATCCTCTAAATCTTTTATTCTCTGGTTTAAACCTTTGATAATAAGGTCCTGTGCACTTTCAAGATCTTCTTTTTCACCAATAATTACTGGTCCGTAATCAGTTTGTTTAAATTCTAATTTATCGTATTTTTCCATAACTTCTGCAATTAATTGTCCTGGAGTTCCTGGAGGTATTCTCATTTCGTATTCCATAAAATCACCTATTCGAGATAGTTTCTTACAGGTTCTAAAATTTCGATTAAATTATTTGTCACTGCATTTTTGAGGTCAAGAGGGTGTAACTTCCCATCTTTATATGCCTCTAAAAGCTCATTGTAACTTAATTCAAGATTTCCTCCAAATTTAGGAGGTCTCTCAATTAATATGGTGTCTTTACTGTCATATATGAAATGTTTTGCTATTTCAATTATTGGATTTCCTTCTACTTCTCCTGCTGGACAGAAACTGTTTTTAACCTTCTTTTTTATAACTTCAGGAGAATCATCAATGGCTATGAAGTTTTCTTTACTTGAAGACATCTTTTCAGAGCCGTCAGTTCCATGGAGGAGAGGTGTGTGAATTATAACTGGTGTAGAAGACCCCACTTTCGGTAAATTTTCCCTTGCAAGCATGTGAATCTTTCTCTGTTCCATTCCGCCAAGTGCAACATCAACATCTAAAAATAGCATGTCTATAACCTGCATAAGGGGATATATTACTTCTGCAACGCGGTGGTCAGTTTCATGTCTTGTTATCTGGGCCATACTACGTTTTGCGCGTGATAAAGTAGTTGAAAGTGCAAGTTCATACAGTTTACATGTGTAATCTTCAGATTTCTGGAAACTGGAACCTAAGATGAATTCAGTTTCTTCACTCAATCCAAAGGCAAGGAAACATTTCCTCATGTAGTCTGCAATCTCTTTAATTTCTTCAAGGGTTCCCTTTTCATTTAAGTAAGCATGAAGGTCTGCAAGAAGGATTTTAATTTTGAATCCGGCTTTTTGCAGGTCTATCATCTTTTTAACGGTGATAGCATGTCCAAGATGGACTTTTCCCGAGGGTTCATAACCAATATAAGCTACAGGAGAATCCTTTTCAAGTTTTTCTTTAAGTTCATCGTGGGATATTATTTCCAGTGTTCCTCTTTCTATCATGTCTATTGTATTATCTATGTCCATTATATCACCGTAAATTATCTAAAAATGAATTGTGTTATTGTAATTAAAAATCAGATAATTTATATTAATCTTTATTTAAGTTACATATTATTTAGTTATAAGTATATTTTGATCAACCGATTAAAAATTCTTTAGGGGTTGCTTTGTACATTTAAGTATTTTTAAAATTCCCTAAAATATAAAGATTCCCTTCTATTTCAACCACGGGTACTTGAGACCCAATTTCAACATCAGCAATTTCAGAATTTATATCTATATCTAATGGTTCATATGAAACTGGATGAAGTATCTGGATTGAATTTGGAGCTTTTGCAGTTACAGTTGTTTCTTTTATGTCTTCTTTCTTTGCAACTGTTTCTATTTTATCGTAATCACGCCACTGGATTGAAGTTGGATTTTGTGAAATTAAATCCTTAACTGAAATTCGTTTACCTTCTATGCTTGTAACCTGACCTAAAACATTTCCATATTTGATAAAGTCATTAACTCTGAAATAGGGTATCCTAAGAGAAATCCAGGTCCTGTAGAGATCTTTTCCAGCGGATTTGTCACGACCCATTAGTCGTGGTGATTCTTTAATAACTCCACCAAAGTGATCCTTCAAGATATTTGATAATCTTTTGGCAACCTTTTGAGAACCAACATAATAATCTATTCCTTCTTTAAGCACAACACGCTCTGCTATATATGCCATTTTGTTCTTTTTTGAAATTTTATTGATGCTATCTGCAATGAGCATGTCAATGGAGTTTATCTCTTCTTCATCGGGATTTCTGTTATCTGCCCTTAGTTGAATTACGGCTTCATAGTATCCTGACATGTATTTACTGCATTCTGGGCAGACATTTCTATTGATTTTAACATTTAACTTATGGTCTTGCTCGATTAGTTCCCCTAAAACAGATCCTTTGATATGTACAATAAATTCAAGGGTAGATCCTCGTTCTAAAATCAGTTCAAGATCAATTTCAACGTCTTGAGCATATTTATTTAAGGTTATATGGTCATTTAACGTGTTGAGTATAACTTCTTCGTCTGATATTTCTAAATCATGCCATTTTCCTTTCTCAAGGCGAGATTCACAGTGGGCACATATTGTTATTTCGATCTGATCAGGAATTTCAGCTAAAACAACATCTTCTAAAAAACAGGACCTGCAGAGGTTATCAAAAAGTTTCTCTTCAGTTTTTCCACAATTTGGACAGAACATAAAAATCATTTATTAATTTTAATTAAATTAAACCCTCGAAAATCTGTAAAAATTCATAATTTATCATTTGGCAGATTTTCGGGGCATGTGAAAAACTTCGTTTTTCACGGTTACAAATCAAAGATTTGTAAACACCAAAAATTCTATGAATTTTTGAGCAATAATTATATAAATGGAAAATGCCATTTATAATGTCTTAAGTGGAGCTTTAGCACCACATGCTTCACATTTAAGTAAAAATACACGGTCTTCTCTGACTATCTTTGTATCTGGCCTGTTACACTCGTGGCACATGATAAATCTTTTTACATAGTCGTCTATTCTTTCATTTATGAGGTAATGTGTAAATTTACCCTGCATTATAGCTCTGCTTCCTTCTAAATTCCCTGCAGTTCCTAATTCTCTAAGTAAAAATTTGAGAACATGCTGAGGGTCCCTGTTTAATGCTTCTGTAATATCTTTAAAGTTCTGTATAATTGTCCTATTTCCTTGAATTACGGAATATGCTTTAGGGACGCTAAATCTTTTTGTTTCAAAAACCTTTTGGGGTAATTGGTCTATAGCTCTATCTAATAATTTATCGTAATCGCTCATATTATCAACCTCCAATAAAGTTGAATTAGTTTAGTTATAATCTTAAAAATAACATTTTAAATTATAATGAACATAGTTATACTTTTCATGACTTAAAAAAGTAATGATTTGGGCTATGAAATTATAAATTTCTTTGGACTTAGAAAAATAGTCAAAATTTTGAAAAATAAAGAAAAATTGAGTGTG
>JAEYQZ010000248.1 GCA_023409695.1 Methanobacteriota archaeon
CGGTAAAAGTAATGCATCAATGGGCGGTGCAATTATCACTTATGGTAATTTAACTGTTAATGGAAGCGGATTTAATTATAATACTGCGTATTGGGGCGGTGCTATCACGAATGGTGGCAATTTAACTGTTAATTGTACTAATTTCACAGGTAACATTGGAATGGGAGGCGCTCTTTTCAATAATGGTAATTCAACTATAATTAACAGCATTTTCGCAAATAACAAGGCAAGCAGTACCAGTGGATCTTCAATTGGTGGTGCTATTTTAAATGCAGGTACATTGATTGTAAGTAATAGTAAATTCAGCGGTAATACCGCAACTAACGGTGGTGCTATTTGTAATGATGGTATTTTAACCATAACGGGCAGTACCTTTACAAGTAACAAAGTAACCAGTACAGATAGCACTGTGGAAAATTACGGCGGCGCTATTCACAATGAAGGTAAGATGAATATTAGTAGCAGTACTTTCACAGGAAATAGGGCAACCAGTACAAATAATATGGATCTGGCATATGGCGGCGGTGCAATTTCCAATTTCAATGAAGCAACAGTTAAAACCAGTAAATTCAGCGGTAATGCTGCAGATTTCGGTGGTGCTATTTCTAACATGGGTAAACTGAATATCAGCGGCAGTACCTTCACAGGAAACAAAGCAGTTAGTACAAATTTAAATTATGCTTTTGATGGAGGTGCTATCTCAAATAATGGTAATTTAACCGTTACTGGGAGCACTTTTACCGGTAATATTGGAGATTTAGGCGGTGCTATTTCTAATTGGGGTAATTCAACAGTATTAGGCAGTACTTTAACAAGCAATAATGCAACTTCTGACGGCGGGGCTGTTTACAATGAAGGTAAATTGACTGTAAATTTCTGTAGAATTATTGGAAATATAGTTAAAGCCCCTACATACATATCTAGTACTGCATATGCCCTTGAAGATATAGAAAACTACAACGGTTCAGCTAATGTTAAATACAACTGGTGGGGTTCAAATTCAGGCCCATCAAAAGGTAGAGTTGTGGGTGCAACTGTCAGTCCATGGTTAGTTTTAACTCTAAGTGCAAGTCCAACTACTATTAAAGCTGGCGGAACCTCAACTATAACTGCTGACTTACTGCACGATTCAAACGGCGGTTACCACAGTTATTCAAGTGGTCACGTTCCAGATGGAATTGGGGTGAGCTTTACTACAAAATTTGGAACTATAGGTAGCAAAGCATATACAGTTAATGGAATAGCAAAATCTACTTTAAAAGCAGGATCAACCGGTGGTGTTGTCAATGTTTCAGCTAAAACTGACAGCCAAACTGTACAGATCCCTCTAAAAGTAACTTCTACCTATCCAAAAAACGGTGCTTTAGGATGCTCAAGAACTGCGACTATTTACCTTAAATTCAGTCAAAATATCAAAGCAAGCACATACTGGTCTAAGATATACGTTAAAAACCTCAAAACAGGGAAGATAGTTGCAATCAGCAAATCGATTTCAGGAAATACACTTTACATCAAAATGAGCTCAAAAAGATATGCATACTACTGGTACCAGGTTTATATTCCAGCTTATGCTGTTAAGGACTATGCCGGCCACAAGTTAGCTGCAAGGTACACCTTTAAGTTTAAAACAGGGAGATAATGGAATTTTAATTTCCTTTTTATTTTTTTAAAGCATTATGGATTAAAATTTCATTAAAAAGGATTTTTTTATTATTTAAACTTATAACTTTTTGATTAAATTATTTTGGATTATATGATAATTTAACAAGAATATAACATAAAATATCAAGAGGAATCATATGAAACGATGTAAGAACTGCTGGACTGATAATCCAGATACTGCTGAGCGCTGTCAAAAATGTGGAAGATCTCTCGATGAAACATGGTGGAAGAACAAGAAATTCAGGTTGTATCCTCAAGCAATTATCAGCGGTCTTTTAACTACTGCCGTTTTGTTTGCTGTTGGTTCTTATTTATTTGGAGTTTCCAATACTTTTGGATTTGGGTTTTTTCCTATTCCTTTCATTAGTGGTTGTGTTGCTACTGTTCTGGCTTATAGAAAAGAAGCTGATACAAATAATTCTTTATTAAATTCACTTGCAATGGGCATTATACTTAGTATTTGTGTTATTGTTGGTACAATTGTAGCTGCAGGTTTAGTTGATGCTAGTTTAAATCCAGTTATTCTTATCATGATCTTTCCAGTTACTATTGCAACATTAATTGGAGGAGGTTTAGGCACTGTAATAAATACTGCAATAGAAAATGGTAGAAGGTCTACAATAACGATTATATCAATTTTAATCTGTGTAATCGCACTTGGGGGTTATGGGGCGTATCAACTTAGTTTAAATGGCCATTATGAAAATGGGGCATATGTATTGTCTTATGAATTGGATTTTATGGATATTATCCAGCCTGAAGCAGATGTCTATCTAAATGCATCTCAACAAAGATTGTCTAATTTAAAGAATGCAGAAGTTAAATATGGGCGGTTAGTGAATATAACTAATGCTGCTAAGCCTCAAAGTGATGAAATGATTGGTAATTCATCTTCAAGCATAAAACAGGAATATGCTGATGCTATGGGCATGTATCTACAACTTAGACACAATTACTGCTTAGAAATGTATCAAGGAATACAATCAGAAATAAATGGAAATATGGGAGAAGCTAAGAAACATTATCAAAACGCTGAAAAATTAATTCCACAAATACAAAGCCAAAAAGATCAAATCACAACCATAATTAACAAGGATTCATCATTTAAACAGTACATCGTTGGTATATCAAATATGGCCAAAAGGGATGTTGAAAGACACAAATCAGAGAATATGACATTTTACATGGGTTAAATTTTTTCAGTCCTTTTTATTTTTTAAGAGGAAAATAATAATTGAAAATCAAACATATAAATTTTTCAACTAGTTAGAGATCTATCTCAACGTTCTCTAAAAAGTTTGAAAAATTCCGGACTGTTTTTTTAAGAACTCTAAACCCTTCAGCATCGTTTTTAACACCTTCAAGGGTATCCTGTGACCAGAAAGTTGCCCCTAAATTAGCCCCAAATGCGCCGCCGCTTACTGGCACGGCTCCGTTGAGTATATAAAAAGTAAATATCTGCTGGATTACAAGTTCCTGTCCGCCGTTCCTGTCTCCACCAACAGAAATGGCCATGCCAACTTTTCCCCTCAAAAAGTTAATGTCTGCCGCGCCCATAGCTCTTGTTCTATCCATAACAGCTTTTAACTGCGAGCTGATTCCCCCATTATAACAAGGGGATGCAAATACGAGTCCATCGGCCTCACGGATTAAATCATAAACTTCATACATATCATCCTTGATTATACATTCCTGCTTCTTTAAACAGTAGTTACAGTGTCTGCAAGGGCTGATATCTTTGCCCCTAACGCTGAAAAAATTTGTCTCAAATCCTTTGTCTTCAAGCATGCTTAAAGCTTCATTTAAAACATAATCTGTAGATTGTTTTCTTGGACTTCCGCATATACCTACTATCATTATTAACTCTCCGATTATAGTGTATGTAATCAGATAAATAAAATTTGTGTGTGGAAATGCCCAGATAGAAGGGAATTTCCATTTTAAATAATTGATCTTTTGTAATAGATAGACTCTTTTTAATTGAAATATTATAAATTTTTGTAGTAATTAATTTAAATT
>JAEYQZ010000013.1 GCA_023409695.1 Methanobacteriota archaeon
TTGATTGTAGGGGTGTTTTCAAGTATATCATCCACATTCTCTTTAAGAGGTATTAATTTTCCCCTTCTTGTAAATCCATCTGTAGTTATGGCCACTTTTGATTTTGAATCGTTTACCCTCTCTTGAAATGCCTTTGCCCAGAACCCTGAGAAAACAACTGAGTGCACAGCCCCAATTTTGGCACATGCAAGCATTGCCACTGGGAGTTCAGGTATCATGGGTAGATAAATGCTTACGGTATCTCCTTTTTCAACATCTAGTTCTCTTAATGCATTGGCGAATTTGTTTACATCACGCCAAAGCCGGCGATAAGTTATTTTTTTGGTATTTCCATCTTCTCCTTCCCAAATATAAGCTAATTTATCTCCTTTTCCGTTTTTAATGTGTCTATCCAGTGCATTATGAACTATGTTGAATTTGCCCTCTAAAAACCATTCTGCATGGGGCGGATTCCATTTTAATACATTTTTATAAGGTTCAAACCATTCAAGTTCTTTTGCAAGCTCATCCCAGAACCAATCTCGATTATCATTAGCTTTTTCAAGTAATTCATCATAATTTTTTATTTTATATTTATTCATCCACTGCTTAATGTTGCTTTTTTCCACAATATCCTTTGGAGGTTTAAATATCCTTTCTTCTTTGAGTAAAGCTTCTAAATCCTTTGGCATTATTATCCCTCAAGATTTTTGAAATCTCATCATTAAATTTATCCTCAATCTTACAGTAATACTATTTTTGTTTTTTAAACGTTTAAAAATTTTCATAGAAAATTTTTAATCATCGGAAATTGTAAATTTCCTCAAGTTTAAAAATTTTCAATTTTTAACCATCATAAAATCTTTTCAAGATTTTCTTCAATGTTAAAAATTTTTGAATTTTGACAACGACAAAGACTTAGTTTTTTGATAGTATTTTCTAAAAATTTTTGATTTAAAATAAAATCTAAAAATAAGTATTAAATGTTTATGAGTTTAAAAATAAGTTATAATATCTGAAAACAATGTTTAAAATAAGTATTAATCGTAAACCAGATTATTTCAGATTTTTATCAACATTAAATCATTTATTTAACTTTTAAGACTACTAAGGTCATATCATCGATTTGAAATTTATCGTTACTGAAGGATGAAATTTCCTGCTTTATTTTATGGATCATTTCTTCTGATTGTAAATTATAGTTTTCTCTAAGGATGGTTTTAAGTCTTCCAATTCCAAAAGGCTCTTTTTCTTCATTTAGAGCATTAATAACACCATCTGTGTAGAAAATAAGGATATCTCCAGAATTTAAATCTATTTCTTCTTCTTCAAATTCCCTATTTATTATTTTACCTAAATGAAATTTCTCATGTACAAGCTTTACAATACTTTCACTATTTTTTATAAATAGTAATGGGGAATCATTACCTGCATTGATATAACGTAGAGTTCTACTTTTTGTGTCTAATACTGCATAAAATAGCGCTAAATCAATTCCATCGTCAGCTTCAATCATTACCAGTTTATTTAAGTATTCCATCACGTCAGAAACGTGTTGAGTTTCCCTGGCTTTTGTCTGGACAATAGTTTTGGAGAGTGCCATTAACAGGGCTGCAGGAACACCCTTCTCAGAAACGTTGGCAATTGCAATACCCATTTTATCTTCTGTAACTGGAATGAAGTCATAGAAATCCCCTCCAACTTCCTGGGCAGGTATATTAAAAGCAGATATATCATAATCATTTAACGATGGAATTGTATCTGGTATAAAAGTCTGCTGAATCTTTTGTGCTACTTTTAGCTCATTCTTTTTCCTTTCCAGCTCGTCAAAATACAGGTCACGTTCTTCTGTAGTTTTCTTTTCTCTCAGTAAGTTTGATATTATAAATGAAAAAACAAGTATTCCCATGGCGTTTGCAAATATCATGGGGACACTAACTTCCCCAACAATTGCTAGTGCTTGTGAATATGGCTGTATAAGGAGAATAACCAGTAACATGTGAAACAATTCCATTAAAACTGCAAATATCACTGCACCAAAAATTCCAATAAATTTACGCCCGTTTGCTAGGAAAACAAGCCCTGAAAATAATCCTATAAGAATTGTAGCTACAGAACATGGTAATGTGGTTGGGCCTCCTAAAAAGAAGTACCTGTAAAGCCCTCCAATAAGTCCAGTTCCTAAACCTACTACTGGCCCGCCAATTAAACCGGCTATCATTGGGCCAAGATCCCTAACATTTGCAATGGCACCGAAGACATCTATCCCTGAATACGAACCAAAAATGGAAATTATTCCAAATAATAAAATAACTACAGCTTGATTTTTAAGAGTGAATTTCCCTTCCAGTATCTCCTGGAAATATTTAATACGGGAAACAATATACGCAATTACAATAATTACACATGTTTTTTCTACAAGTACTAATAAGTAGTGCAGTGTAGATGGCAGTGACTCTTTTCCACCTTCTAAAATAAGCAGTGCACTTACACTTCCTACTATAGCAATTAATGCATGAAGATATAATATATTATCCTCTTCATTAGCCCTTAAATAGGCTTTTATTTTTGAAAAATCAAATGGTATATGTTTTTTTGGGATTTCAAGCATTAATAAGCACCTTATAATAATGAAGAATTTATTTCTACAGATTTATAACTATAAATAAATCTGCTATGGTTAAATCATATTTATAATTAAAATATATAAATTTAATTAATTAAATAACTAATTTAGTCAATGGGAATAAAAATTAATATAATAATATTTAGTTTTAAACTTGTAGTGAGCTTTAACATAGAGATATTCTGGAGATTTATTTTAAAGTAGAATCTAAATTAAATAGTCCTAAATTTTGAATTATAGTGAATAATTTCAGGGTTAAGCATTAAAATAACCGAAGATGTTAACGCAGATATATCTAACATGTTGGCTGGAAAAGAAGTTAATGGGAATAATAACGCTAACAGCAAATATAATAGATATAAAAACAATATTTATAGTGATGAATTTAGGGAAAGATAAAATGAGATGTGCAGATGCACTGGTTAAAATTTTAGAATCAAATGATGTTGAATTTGTTTTTGGGCATCCTGGAGAACAGATTTTGCCTTTTTACGATGCACTGCGAAGTTCAAAGATAAAACATATTTTAATGCGTCATGAACAGGGAGCGGTACATGCTGCAGATGGATATGCAAGGGTATCTGGCGATTTTGGTGTTTGTATCTCAACAGCAGGTCCTGGAGCGCTAAATTTAGCAATGGGTGTTGCAACTGCTTTTAAAGATTCGATACCAATGATTGTAATTACTGGGGATGTAGATGCCGATCTTAAAGGAACGAATGTATTCCAGGATATTGATATTGAAGGTGTTTTCAGGCCAATTACATTAGAAACATTCTATATTGAAGATCCTGACGATGGAATTTTGAAATTAAAAGAAGCAATTGAAATAATAAAACAGGGGAAAACTGGGCCTGTTCATTTAAACTTTCCAAAAAATGTTTTAAGTGCTTGTGTTGATGCATCTGCAGTGACAACTGAAGATGTAGAATATAATGATATCTCTTTAAATGATATTGATGATGCAATTAAATTGATAGAGATGTCTAAAAGACCTCTTATTCTTGCGGGAACTGGAATAATCTGGGCACATGCAGTAGACAAACTCAGGGATTTTTCTATAAAGTACAACATTCCAGTTACAACAACATATTCTGCAAGGGGTGTTTTACCTGAAGATCATCCGCTTTGCCTTGGAATGATGGGCCTTAGGGGCACAACTGCCGCGAATTTTGCAGGTAAAAACTGTGATCTGCTGATTGCCCTTGGATGTAGATTTTCAGAACGAACTGTACTTGGAATTGGAGATCCTGAAATAATTCATGTAAATCTTGACAGCGAAGTTTTAGAAGGAAATGTTAAGATTCGGGGAGATGTTGGTCAGTTTTTAAATAAAATAGGAAATATAAACGTTAAAAATACGGATGAATGGCTTAATGAATTAGAAAACCATAAAAGAACCTACGAAATTAAAACTAATTACACTGATATCCCAATTAAACCTCAAAGGGCTGTAAAAGAAATACTGGATGCTTCAGATGATTCAACAACAGTAAGTGATGCAGGAACACATACTACCTGGGTTACTTTACTTAAAAAGGTAACGCGGCCTTCATCATTGCTTTTTTCGGGAGGTTTTGGGCCTATGGGTTATGGCCTGCCTGCAGCAATTGGTGCATCACTTGCAGACGCAGGAGAAAGGGTAGTTCTGGTTGTTGGGGACGGCGGATTTCAGATGACCATGCAGGAGCTTGCAGTGATTGCCCAGGAGAAAATTCCTATTTTAATTTGTATTATAAACAACTGCTGCCTTGGAATTATAAAGCAATGGCAGGATATGCACTACCGGGAAAGATATGAAGTTGAACTTGAAAATCCGGATTTCCTTGAAATTGCAGATGCATATGGAATTAAATCAAAACGTGTAAATGCACCTGGTGAAATATTCAATGCAGTTAAAACTGCTTTAGAGTTAGAAGAGCCATATTTAATTGATATAATGGTTGATAAAGAAGAAGGTATAATTTTACCTAAAATAAAGCCTTAAATTAATTTAATTTATTTAATTATGTGGAATAGGGGATATTATTGATAATAGTAATGAATAATTTATTCCAATAAAAATTTCATAACTTAAAGACTGTTGATTTATTTATTTGATTATAGATATCCATTAATATTTATTTACATAATTATAGAAGAATAATTTTACCAAAAAATGAAAAAAGAATGTAGCATTGGGTAGTTATGTAAGATGATTAACAAATTTATTCGCATAACCGATAAAATTATTTAGATGAACAATTATTGATATTAAATGGATTACTTTAATTTATAATATTTACAAAGGCGTTGATATAATGAAAGTTTTATTAATAAACCCGCCAGACACTGCTTCAAAATATAAATTCATAGGGCTTGTAGCTCCTACATTAGGTATAGCATATATAGCGGCAGTTCTTGAGGAAAATGGAATTGATGTTAAGATTATAGATGGTGCTGCCCTTGAAATGAGCTGGGAAGAACTGGAAAAAGAAATTCCAAAATATTCTCCAGATATTATAGCTGTTACAGCGGTGACACCTACCATTGAGCAGGCCCTTAGAACTGCTAGAATTGGAAAAGGCGTATGCCCTGACGCATATGTTGTTTTAGGAGGTTATCATCCTACTTTTACATATAATGAAGTTTTAAAAAATGATTTTGTAGATATAGTAGTTTGTGGTGAAGGCGAATACACCATGCTTGAACTTGCAGAGACCATTGAAAGTGGTGGTGATTTAAGAAAAGTTAAGGGAATAGCTACTAAAGATTTTAAAACGCCTCCAAGGCCGATTATTGAAAATCTGGATGAACTCCCATTTCCTGCAAGACATCTTCTCCCTATGGACAAGTACAAAATCTTAAATTCAAAACTACCTGTGGGCACACTTATTTCTGGAAGGGGCTGCCCATTTCAATGTTCATTCTGTTCATCAGCAGCTATGCATGGCCATAAGTTGAGATTAAGGTCAGCTGAGAATATTGTCGATGAAATGGAGCACCTGATCAAAGACCATGATGCTGATATGATAGCGTTTATGGATGATACATTTACTGTAAACAAAAGGCGTGTTGAAGAAATATGCACAAGCATGAAAGAAAGAGATTTAGATGTATACTGGGGATGTACAGCCAGAGTAGATACTTTATCAAGGGATATTCTGGAGAAAATGAAGAATGCAGGCTGTATAACTCTCTTTGTAGGTGTTGAATCTGCAGATCAGCAGCAGTTAGATAATTTAAACAAACAAACAACTGTTGAAAAAATTAAAAGGACATTTGAACTTACAAGGGAGCTTGATGTTAGAACTATTGCATCTGCTGCGCTTGGAATGCCTGGCGATACCCGGCAAAGTATCAGGAGGACTTTAGATTTCGTTAAAAATCTGAATCCGTCTTATGCTGTTTTTTCACTGGCTACACCTTATCCTGGCACTCGATTTTATATGAAAGCAAAGGAAGAGAACTTGATTAAGATAAACGACTGGTCCAAATATTCTTTAATGACACCTGTCCTTGAGACAGTGGACTGCTCTCTTGAAGAGCTTAGAAAGTTACAGCGAAAAGCTTTCAGGGAATTTTATCTTCGACCAGGTTATATTTTACGCCAGACACGTATGGATGGTCCTGTTATTTTAAAAACAATCTTTGCAATGCTTAAGGATGTCAGTAAACATAAATAAACTGTAAATTTTACAGTAACTATATTTTTATTTTTAAATGTTTATCGGACATATCTTCCCAGATAACTTAAAAAGAATGCTAAACCAATTAAAATGATTAAATATATTGGTGAGGAAGATATAAAATCGGAGCGTGCTAAGTAAGGCATCATAAAATTAAAAGCATGGAACTTAATAAGTAAACCGAAAATAAACAATATGCCTAACCCTAAAGGCTTAATCATTTTTGAATTAAGGGATAATTTAGTTTTTGGATTTTTTTCATTAGATGAAACATTAAAGTCATCAATACCACTGTTTAAATATTTTCTATATATGAGCTTTCCTC
>JAEYQZ010000051.1 GCA_023409695.1 Methanobacteriota archaeon
TTTCTTTTAAGTCATGTTCTAATTTCTTTCTTTCGCTAATATCATGGAAATAAACAGATGTACCATCTTCAAAAGGGTGAATATGCATTTCAAACCACTTTTTTGAAATAGGAGAATACGCCTCAAATTTTATATGCTTCTTTTCCTGTTGGGCCCTGCAAAAATTATCCCAAATTGACTTGTTTGGAGGAAATTCGTTCCAAAAGACTTTTCCAATTAATTCTTCCTTTTTTTTACCAAACTCGATCTCGGCATTATGATTTAAATCTAATATGTGCCATTTGTTATCCATTTCAAAATAGGATTCCATGATATTTTCAAGAATCTGCTTAATTCTTCTTTTGGATTCTTTTTCAGTTGTTATATAATGCCTAAATTCATTAACTAAAGTCTCATTAACTTCTTCAAGCTTTTCAACTTCTCTAAGTAAATCCTTTTCTTTAATTTCCACCACGCCATTATATTTATACAACCATATGAGCTCTAAAACTCATTAAACTGGATTTATTTCTGTTAATAAATTAGTCTTCAAGTTTAAGCGGTAATAAAGATTATATTAATGCATGGGTGGGCGTTGATTTGCAATGCCTACCTTAGTTCCCCATTCCAGAAGTTCACGGCTGCAGTCTTCATGTTCAATTTGACATTCGATTAATACAGAGCCACCTTTATGGGCTTTAGCTTTTTCAATGGCTTCAGCAAGTTCACCACCAGTACTGGCAACTAATCCTAATCCATGGCCATCATCAGCATTTAATACTTCAATTAGTCCTGCATAATCCCAATTTTTGAAGTAATTGTATGGACCCTCGTGAATTTCAGATTCAACAACGTAACCATGATTATTAACTATAAAAAGAATCACATTGTCAAGTTCATAGCGGATCATGTTAGCAACTTCCTGTGCAGTAAACTGGAATGAACCATCCCCAATTAAAGACAATACCTGTTGATCTGGTTCGACTGCTAAAGCGTAACCAAATGTAGATGCCACTGACCACCCAATGGATCCCCACTGCATTTCAATTTCAAAGTTCGCGTTTTCTGGTAGCTCCATGAACATTCCATTGAACCATGAATCCCCGCTTTCAACAAATAATGTTGTTTTTGGGTTGATTAAATCCTGAATTTGCCTTATCATTTCCATACGTGTCAGGGGTTTCTTGGGATTAGTAGGTTTAATTGGCTCCTGCTTACGGTGAGTTTGATTAAACCGTATCAATGAAGAATCATTCTTTTTAACCCTTTTAGAAAGATCAGAAAGGAAATCAACTAACTCTATTTCATTATAATCAGTATTAATGGAACGTACCCTACTTGGCTCTGCATTAATCGTTTTTGAATCCGGAGGTTGTGCAGTCCAGCCAACAGTCGAATAATCTGTATACACCGTACCCGCAGCGATAATCAAATCTGCCCAGTCAACAATTTCTTCGCAGCCAGGGCTGCTTACTGAACCCCAGTAAATACCAATAAATTGAGGGTGATTTTCAGGAAAAAAACTCTTTGCACTTGGTTGAACTGCAACAGCACAACCTAATGTTTCTGCCAGTTTCCTAAATGCACCAATTGCTCCATATGATCTCAAATTTGGCCCTGCAAGAAGAACAGGATTACCTGCATTATTTATTACCTCAGCGGCTTCATTAACTGCTGCTTGAAGTACCATGGGATCACTTTCAGGGAATTTAGAAAGCGTTTCATAAGGTACTGGATCAGAACACGGAGCATCTGCTATATTACATGGAATTTCAATATATCCAGGTAAACGCTGCTTTAATGCATTAAGTATAACCCTGTCTATCAAATAAGGAGCGTCCTTCTCATGAATAATTTGTGCAGCATCACACGTTACTTTACTGATCATTTCGTATTGATAATTTAAGTCCTGGACACCTAAACTATGATGTGGAATATGGCCTTCAGTGGGATCATTTGTATTGAAACTTCCAGAAACAAATATTACAGGCAGACGCTCAGCATATGCCCCGGCAATACCATTAATAGCAGAAAATGCACCGACGTTGAATGTTATAATTACTGCACCTGCTCCCTTTGCTCTAGCATATCCCTCAGCAGCATACGCTGCATTCAACTCATTACAGCACCCTACCTGTTTTAAATTCTTATTTTTTAGAAGTTCATCCAGCAAAACAAGATTTAAGTCCCCCGGGACAATAAAATTATGTTCAATTCCCATTTGCTCAAAACGTTTTGCAAGATAGCTTCCTACTGTATATCCCATTTTTATAAACTCCTTCTGTAACTAAACTTTTAATTATAATATTGGTTTTTAAAATAATAATATTTTTATATTAAAAATTATTAAAATTAAAAATAGTGCTCAAATAAGCTTTTAACCACATAAAATAGGATTACAACAATATTTTTCATCCCCACATATGCTAAAAAACATGGAAACTATGTTAATTGAATATAAAAGTAACTATTGAGATATCAATTGAGGTAATGTTCAGCCATAGTTTTTTGAAGAATGTAAATACCAAAGTTATACTTCTTTTTCAGTTTTTATTTCATTATTAAAAGCGAAGAATTAAATTTACTTGTAATAATTAAAAAAGGGTTAAATCAAGCTAAACTGTGTTATCCTCATCCTCCATTATCAATGAACCAGTTGGAGTATTCGCAAACTGTGCTGCAAGATATGGATCGAGATCTTTAAGTTTTTCGTAATATTCACGAGCAGTACCCAAATCCATTACACCAGAGTAAGCAATACATAAACCCACATATGCTTTAGCTTCTTCCGGATCTTCTGCAATACATCTTTTAAAAGACTCTATAGCCGGTTGAAAATCTTGATTTTCAACGTACTCCTTACCTTTACCAAAATATTTTTCAACAGCTGAATTTTTTTGATTATCCTCTTTAATTTTACCTAGCAGTTTATCTAACATTTCAACACCCCTCACAACATCATTCATAATATGTTTTTATTATTAATTATTACTTATTAAAATTATCCCATAATAGCCCCAGTAAATTGTAAATTATTCAAAAATGCCAGATTAACATTTTAATTAAAAATAAAAAGAATATATGCCTAAATTTAAAAAATAACAAAAAATTAGCTAATAGATTAAATGAATTTAAAATATAAATTATTTTTCAAATACGGCCTCAGTACTTTTCCCGACAAGTCGTGTATTATTTATTTTAAAATCAATTTCATTCAATCCTGCTTCAATCATTAATTCTCTAATTTCAACAGCCGGCATTCCATGGTTATCTGCTAGAGGCTCTCGGATATAGACTTTTCCACCCTTTTTTAATTTCCTGCTTAGAGCCTTCACAATTTCTTCTCTTAAATTAGAATCGATATCATGCAGAACATAATGGATTACAACTGCATCATAAGAATTATCAGGAATATCCAGATCAAAGATTGTTCCTAACTTGAATTCTACATTAGAATAATTATTCATTTTTTTCTGGATGATGCCCATCCATTTTTGAGATATATCCACACATGTTAAACTGCCTCCACCTTTTAAGAGAATTGGAGCTATGTGTCTTGAAAGAGCACCAGATCCTGAGCCGTATTCTAAAATTTTCTCATTTCCATTTAAATTGAGGCTTTTAACATAATTTTTCCAAAAGAAACTGCCAAATGTATGTCCTATTGCAACTGTAAAAAATATCTGGGTTGAATTCGGTTCTTTAAAACTCATAAATAAGCATCCTCACTATTTAAATGAATTTAATGTGTATATAAACATTACATTCCATAATTCTTTAAAAAATATTCGAAATAAGAATTTTAAAAAATTATTCATTAAATAACAAAAATACGTGCAAATAGCATTTATACTTATAAGTTATTTTGAAATAATAAATAAAAAAGGATTATTCGGATATATTTAATCCAAAATTTCTTATTTCTTTAGATCTAATCACAAAAAATGCAGTTAGTATAATTAATATCCCACAACATGCAAAAAGCCCTTCTAAACTAATTTTTATTAAAGCCCCAGATATTGCTTGAGATACAGGTACTAATCCTACTGCAAATAACATCACAAGGCTCATTAACCTTCCTAACATTTCTGGAGGAGTATTCTCCTGCAGTAAAGTTGTGATTATTATACCTACATATCCATTAAGTAACCCCAATATAAAGACCAATGCAGATCCTATCCACAATGAGTTAACAAAGCCCATTAAAGCCAGGAAAATACCAAATATTCCCACTACAATTGTAGTTAATATTCCTAACTTTTTAGGGTTTATTTTAATTATTCCAGAGGCAATAATTCCTATGAGGCTCCCTATTCCAAAAGATGCCATAATTATTCCAAATGCTGCAGCACCTTCTGTTAATCTACTAATTGCTATTACAGGGATACCTATAATAAAAGGACCAGTAAACAGAAAATTAACTGCTGCCAGTAATAGGAACATATTTAAAATTGCAGGTGTTTTCATGACGAATGAAATGCCCTCTTTAACTGAAGATAAGATATTCTTCACTTCTTCATGCTCGGATTGAATAGGATCAACCTTCATCATCCACAACGTTACAATAGAAACAAGAAACGTAAATGTATCAACAATTAAAGCAACACCTATTCCAACCAGGGGAGAAGAAATACCTAAATTTAATGATGCATAACCACTTGAAAATAAAGCTATTAACCCCCCAGCAATTAAAGGGCCAATAAACACGCTTAATTGAGCAGTACCCTGCATTATGGAATTCCCTGCCATTAGATTCTCCGTATCCACTATTCGTGGTACCATAGAATTAGACGCGGGTAAGAAAAATCCTGAGACTGTACCCAAAGCCAGAGCAAAGATATAAATTACCCATAATTGAATGTTACCTGAAAATATCATTAAAACTATCGCTAAGGTTAACAATATACGTGCCAGATCAGATAATATCATTACAGAACGCTGCGAAAATCTATCTGTTATCGCTCCTCCCAGTAACATAAAAATAGCCCGAGGTATTCCTTCTAATGCAAGAACAATTCCCAGAACCAAAGGATCTCCAGTTAATAGAAGAACTAACCATGGAAGGGCAATCATGGCAAATTGATCACCAATTAACGAAGTACTCTGCCCAATCCAGAGCAGACGGAAATTTCGGTTACTTAAAACGTTTCCAAAAGAGCTATTATTTTGCTCATTATCTAATTCTAAATTAGCTTGAGTCGATTTCATAAATATAGCATCCTTTCCATTCAATCAAGAGATTTTTTTCCTTTTTTAATTTTCCTTTTTGGCCGCATCTTAGCCTGACATTCCAGCATGTTACCAATATTAAAAAGACTCCCAATCAATAAATATGGTCTTTTTTCTTCAGATGACACCTCAGATAATAATTTTTCTGTTTTCTGATTAAATTCAGATAAATATTGATTTAATTGCTGATACTGAGACTCAGTTAACAAACTTATAGACAACATAAATTCAGCATTGAAAATATGGGAATCAAACGCTTTTTTGGCTTTTTCTGGATCGTTAACCTGTGATGCTAAATAATTTAACATCGGATTAATCATGTCCAGACTTTCCTTAGATATTTCCAGAGCATTTCGAAGAATTTCAATTAAATTTTTATAAAACTGGCTTGTATCATCATGTATTTGATCTTCATTTATAGGCTGCAGTTTTCTGTAAAATTCATCTCGAATTCTGTAGTATTTGGGAGTAATTCTCCCTTCAATTTCTTTTTCCTTGAATGTTTCATTATATTCAACCATTTCTCCTTCCATTTCCATTAAACGCCTCGAAATAGTTGCTTTACTCTGATTTAACATTTTACTGATTTCAGTGACATTTAGCTCACCATAGCTTAATATTAACATTATAATTTGGAAATTGAGCTTGTCTTTGAGTAATGTCACGTAATGTGCCAAATCCTGTTCATTAGATCCAGATACGCTCCCTTTTTGAGTTTTAGATCTTTTAGAGTTCATTTTTATCATTCCATTATAGTTTCATTATTTGTATAATATGTAACGTTTCATTATATAGCAATTATAGTACGTAGTATAAAAAGGTTACCTTAAATATAAAACATATAATTTTAAAGCCAAACAAACAAAGAATCACCTTGAACTTTTTTAAAGGGAATAAATGAATTTTTAAAGTTATTTAAAAATAATTAAATTAAAAATAACAAATGTATTAAAAGGAGAAATTAATTTGATTGGAATAAGCGCTGATTTTGACCCAGTACATAACGGACACGCCAAACTCATAGAAAAAGGAAGAGACATTGCAGAGAAAACAGGAGATGAGGTTGTAATTTATTTAAATAAAGGTTACAGTGCTAATCATGCCCCATTTTTTGCAAGTTACGAAGCAAGACGCGAAATGGCACTTAAAGCTGGTGCTGATAGAGTCGTGCCCATTGAAGGACTTCACCACAGGTTGACCCTCGCATACACCGTTCCAATCAGGATAGCAATGATGATTGAAGACGGGGTTGTAGATTACGTTGATGCAGCTAATGTTTCAACCAGTAAAATTGAGAAATACGCGGCATCATTTGCAAAACGAGGTATATTCAGCGGAATTCCGCGGAGCCTCCCAAACCGTAACGTGATAAGATGGTTTGCAGTGAATGATTTCCTCTACAAAAAATACAAACGGAAAATGAAGTTCCATA
>JAEYQZ010000079.1 GCA_023409695.1 Methanobacteriota archaeon
CCGCCTACAGAATCAGGGCTTATATCTCCATAACCAACAGTAGTTATCGTAACTACAACATACCATAAAGCATCATCCCAACTGTTAACCTCTCCATTTGAACCATGTTCCAGTAAGAAGAAAGAAATTGTCCCCGCTCCAAAAATAAACAAAAATATAACTGCACCGCGGATTAAATTAGTTTTCTTTAAAAACTCAAGAATATTTTTTTGACCTTTTCTAAGGAGTATTAAAACCCTAACAAGCCTTACTAGCCTTAAAAACCGTATGAAACCCAAATAATCTGCCGCAATTAATATCAAGAAATCTACAGGTATCATTGCAACTATGTCAATCCAGTTTTTACGCATATACTGCAGCTTGTTTTCTTCATTCCGCATCTTAACTACAAATTCTAAAAACAGCACAATACAAACAAAAAGATCAAAATCAATTATCACGCCAACTGTCTGGGGAGGCATATTAGTAAAACTCATCAAGATAATTAAAAATAGGTCTGAAATTATTAAAATAATTATAAATGCCTCTAAAATCTGCTTAATTTGATCATTGGGCATTATTGTCCCTAAATATTGTTTGAGTTTTTGATTCATCCTATCCAATTAAGGATTTAATACATACCAATTTAAATTTTTCTATAATATATTAGAATTCATTTTTATTTGATTTAAACTAATTTTTAACATCAAACATTGAAATTTAGAATAAATCATGAAGATTTTCTCAATTAATTCACATTTAAACTATTTAGAACAAATTAATGTATTAAATGGATTTAATGAATATAATAAAAGTACAAAAGCTTGTTATGAATGATAAAAACAGATTAATAGAAGATAGGATAAAAAATAGCGGGAAACTTTAATGAGTTAATGATTTTATAAATTTAAAATAGATTAATTTATAGTGAATGACCAAATATTTGATTAATTATTTAATAAGATAATTTGTTTAATGCTTTGAAGTTAAATGCGTAAATTTAATCAATTACACAAAGTTTATAAGCTTAAAAAAGTTACGTCATTCACCATAAAAATAGTTTATACATTATCTTTAGTTCTAACTGCACATAAACTTTGACTTGATAACTCATGCTTTTTAGACTTTTCTATAGTCTTAAAAATATTTTTCGCGCTCTCAATTAATTCTTTGTCATCATTTTCAGCGGCATTTTTGATATTTCTTATGATATCACAGAAAATTTTATCCACTACCACCTGAGTAAGGTCTTCTACTATTTTTTCCTTGCCGTCTATATCCCCAAGCATTCTAAATGCTTTTTCAGTTTCATGAGACCTAATTTTTTCTGCATTTCTTCTTATATCAGAAATAAGAGATTCCACTTCAAGACGCTTTAAAGATTTTTTAAGAAGTAAAAGTTCATCTTCAATGATTTTTTCAGCATCTTTAGTTTCAGATTCCCTCAGCTTTCTATTTTTATCAGCTATTCCCCTTAAATCATCTATGTTAAACAGCTTAACTCCAAGTTTTTTAACATCTTCTTCCACATCTCTTGGATTTGCAATATCTACTATTACAAGCTTCTCCAGCTTCTCTAGTGAAACAGCATTTTTAATTTTTTCACAGGTTAAAATAGGGTGAGGCGCTCCAGTAGCGCTTATTATAACATCTGCATCACTCATAGCCTCGTCAAGCCTATCAAAATGGATTGCATATCCTCCAAGCTCTTTTGCAAGGTCTACAGCACGATCATGAGTTCGATTTGCCACCACTATAGCTTTAAGATGTTTTTGAACCAGTGCTTTTGCAACGAGAGTTCCCATCTTTCCAG
Organism: Methanobacteriota archaeon; assembly: GCA_023409695.1. Classification (GTDB taxonomy): domain Archaea; phylum Methanobacteriota; class Methanobacteria; order Methanobacteriales; family Methanobacteriaceae; genus Methanobacterium_D. The sequence goes on from JAEYQZ010000079.1 coordinate 1,793, forward strand.
CACCAATCACCAGAACTTTTTTACATTTTAAATCCCCATGTACCGATTCTGCAAGTTCTACTGCTGCAGAACCTATTGAAATGGATCCTTTGTTGATATTGGTTTTTTTTCGAACTACCTGACCAACATGAATAGCCTTTGTAAATACAGCATTCAAAAGCTCCCCAGCATAGCCATCTTTAAGATGTTTTTTTCTGGCATCTTTTATTTGTCCCAATATTTGGTCTTCACCTATTATCATAGACTCTAATCCGCAAGATAGCCTTAAAAGGTGATTTAATGCATCGTCCTCAGCTTCAACTACAAAATCTCCGAAATCAATATCATTAATATAACAATCATTTAAAACTAAATAAAGCTCAGCACGATTACATGTTTTCATCTGGAGATACTCATATACAGAGTATTCATCCTTGATTTTTGCAAAGATTTTCTCCATCTGGAAAGTAGACTTTTCCATTGTACATATATCTGCCGTATTATGGTCGATTCTGATATTTAGAATCATTTTACGCCCCCGAATAATATTTAAATCATTAAAACCAAAATGGGATTTTGTAAATAGTGGTATTAATTCCCTAACTGCTGTTTTATATATTTTTTAGCATCATCTAAATTTCCCTGTCTTAGGTATTCCTTTATGTTTTTATCATTTAAAATTTTATATAAATAATCTCTACGTTTTTTTTGATCATCCATATTTTCTTTTAAAATGTTTCTTGTGAAATTCTGGAGTTCCAACTGTAAAATATCTTCCTCCAGTATCACTTTTTGTATTCTTTTTCTTAACTCTTTTGCCATAAGAGGGCTCTTTCCACTAGTAAATATCGAAAATTGCACGTCACCTATAGAAAAAGTAGATGGAACAATCAAATTACCTTCATCCGGATAATCTGCCCTATTTAAAAGCTTTCCTTTGGATAATTCTGCCACACGTTCATTTAATTTGTGATCTCCAGTGGCTATTACCACAAGATCTGACCATTCTACCCATTTTTCAATTTCATCCAAATGTTTGAAAGCAGCTCCAAGATCAACTAGATCACTTGAAACCTCTTCATTTATTACAGTAACATTGGCCCCTGATTCAAGGAATCTTCGGGCCCTTCGGGTCCCGACCTCCCCTGCACCAACAATTAAAACATTTTTGTTTTCCATTTGAAGGAAGAGAGGTGTCCAGCCCATATTTAAATCTCCAATTTATAATTGAAATTTAATTGACTTAACCTTTTTCCAAGAAAATCAATATTGTAAGTTATGGACTTTCTGGCTTTCAAAAAACATCCGTTTTTTGATGGCCCAAACACTTCGTGTTTGAGGGCCTGAAAAATCAGAGATTTTTCAGGAGTTTTTTGATCAAGCCTTTTTTCTCCGAAAAAAGGTTGATTCTGTAGGAAAAGAGGTGTCCAGCCCATATTTAAATCTCCAATTCATAATTGAAATTTAATTGATTTAACCTTAAAGATTAAACCAATTTGAAGTAAAAAAATAAAATATATTTAAAGTCTTAGATTATTTGCCGGATTCTAGGCTTTTCATCTTTAAAATTTTTGCAGCCATCCTTAAATCGTTTCCACATTCTTGTAGAATGGTAGTTGCTTCTTCTTCTGGAATATCAAAAGCATCTGCAAGTGCCTTTACTTCTTCTTGTGATGATTCAGATATACCTACAAGCTCTTCAGATAACTGTTTTTTAAGTTCCATGTACTCATCAGAGCTCATGTTTATCCTTCTCATTACCATATCCCTTAAAGGACATGGTTTAGATGGCTTACAGCACCAGACAAGAGAACCAAAGCAAGTTCCTTCTCCTTGACCTAATCTTGTTTTTTTACCAAATTCTTCTTTTTTTGCTATATAATCTTGAGAACTGAGATTTGCATCTTCAAGTGCGTATATAATTGGACAAGGCTTAACTGGCGGACAACAAAATGCCAACGCCCTTTTGTCCCCTCCCCTGCATACGTGTGATGGTGAATCTTCCCATACCATTATATTCCTCCATTATTATAAATCTATTAAATTTAACTGAAAATCTAATTTTCAGTAATTAAAAATAATTTAAATCTGAAAAAAAATATTGAATTTATTCTTCAGTAAGCATTTCTTTCTTCTCAGTTGGAGTCAAATCTTCCACTATATCTTTGGGATCTCCTATTTTGAGGATTTTTCCACCCCTCATAAGAGCAGCCCTATCACAGACATCGAGTACAAAGTCCATATCGTGTGATATTATAACAAAAGTTTGACTTAATTCATCTCTCGCCTTTATTATAGAATCTGTAACCTGAACTCTAGTTATTGGGTCCATGGTTCCAGTAGGTTCATCAAGAATAATTATATTCGGTTCTTTTATTAGAACTTGTGCTAAAGCAACCCTGTGGCGTTCACCACCACTTAATTCGTCAGGATATTTACCTAATAAGCTTGAAGCATATTCCTCATCAAATCCAACTACTTTAAGTGTGTATACTGCTTTCATTTTTGCAAATTCTGCAGGTAATTCTAAACTTATAGCTTCTGTTAAATTCCCCAAAACAGTTCTATGAGGGTAAAGACTGTACTCCTGATGTAGAATACCCAAATAAGGCTTTATTCTTCCCCTTCCAAGCGGACCGGATTGAGTCATGTCGATCCAGTCATCCCCAAGTTTTGCAGATATCTTACCTGAACTTGGTTCTGTTAACCCGTAAAGTATCCTGGAAAGAGTTGTTTTACCAGCTCCACTTAAACCAACGATACCAAAGATCTCTCCTTCGCCAATATTCAAAGTTATGCCGTCTACAGCTTTAATTACTCCCCTTTCAATGGAATAATAATGCTTTTTGACATCTTCCATTTCAATAATTGGGCCGCCAGTTTCGAATTCCTCTTTCTTTTCAGGGAGTGGAACCTGCTCTAAAAATCTAGCTACAACTTCTTCAGGGTTACCTTCATCTATTATTTCTCCCTTTTCAAGCCATATTACATAATCTGAAAGTTTTCTCATAACTTCTGGCCAGTGAGAAGTTATAATCATAGTAGTGCCCTTCTCTTTTACACCTTCAAGCAAAGCATGGTGTAAAAGTTCAGCAGTTTTTGGATCAAGTGTACCTGTAGGTTCGTCTGCAAGAAATACCATAGGTTCCTTTGCTATTTGTCTTGCAAGTACTACCCTTTGTTTTTCTCCACCACTTAGATCCCTTGCAATATGAGTTATTCTGTGAGTCATCTGTGTCATTTCAAGTAGATCTATGGCCATGTAGGTACTTTCTTCTTCATCATGACCAGTAATGGATTTTAAAACATTATCAATTACAGTATCATCTTCATAGAGGGCAAATGACCTCTGTAACATTATTGAAATTCTTTTTCTAACTGCAGCATATATTTTCCTATCCGTATCCCACAGGTCAACACGTTCTGCTTCAAATTCCCCTCCGCAGGAACATTTTTGTCCCACTTTTGATGGGGGATCAGCTCGATAACATTTTGGGCAAAATGCGATATTAAAGATAATTTTACCCTTATCCGGCCTATATTCCTTCATTCCACGAAGCATGTTGATGAGTACTGATTTTCCAGCGCCGCTTCTACCTAAAATTCCCAATACGCTGCCTTCATTTATAGTTATATTCAAA
>JAEYQZ010000128.1 GCA_023409695.1 Methanobacteriota archaeon
GACAGTACGGTTTAAGCCAAAAAATAAGAGATGTTCCGCAGTTTGGATTCATGATTCAAGGTTCAAATATACAAGGATTCTCAGGTTTCAAAAGTTTGGGATTTAGATCATGGACATGGAAAGAAACATATTAATCCAAATTTTATTTTTTAAGGATATTTAATACGTATTTTTGATTCATAATACATTATTTTTATTTTTATTTAATTTTTAGATTTTAATTTATTTATTATAATGTTTAATGTCTTTTGATTGTGTAATTTGGGAAAAGTATTTATAAATGTTATTATTGAATTGTAATTATCAGTAATCAAGCGTAAAAGGGGGTGAAAACGTATGAACAAATTAACTGAAATACCATTAATGTTTTTTCTACTTAGTTTCGCTGTTTTGATTTCATTATCGTGTGTTAGTGCTGCTTCAACTGTTTATGTTAATGCAAGTGGATCTGATTCTAATCTTGGGACAATTGATTCACCATTTCAGACTATTAATAAAGGTATGAGTAGTGTTGATGATAATGGGACTGTAAAAATTGCAAATGGAAACTACACTGGAGTAGGAAATGTTAACCTTACAATTAGTAAAAATATGACTATTCTAGGTCAAAGTCAAAAAGGAACTATTATAAATGGAACTGGTACAAACTGGGTATTCCATATTAGCAGTGGTTTTAATGTCACTATCCAAAATTTAACCATAACTAAAGCGACAACAACAGATTATGGTAGTGCTATCGCCAATAATGGTAATTTAACTGTTACAAATTGTACTTTCACAGACAACAAAGCAACACGCGGTGGTGCTATCTACAATACAGGTACTATTGCTGATTTGAGTGGTTGTACTTTCATAAGTAATGTGGCAACATCAGATAGTAATTATGGTGGTGGTGTTATCTATAATACGGGTGCTATTGGTTCTTTGAGTGGTTGTACTTTCACACATAACAATGCTAAATGGGCTGGTGGTGCTATCTTGAGTTATGATGGTATTATTACTAGTTTGAGTGACTGTACTTTTACAAACAATACAGCAGTTATAGGTGGTGCTATTGCTAACCAAGGTTCTATTACTGTAAATGGTTGTACTTTCATAGATAACGCCGTAGGAACTTCGTATGGTGGTGGTGCTATTTACAGTCAGTATTCTGGTATTTCTGTGCATTTTAGCAGGTTTGTAAATAACACTGCAACAAAGGGTAAAGATATTTGGGGCAATGACGGTTCTATAGATGCAAAATATAATTGGTGGGGTTCAAACAATAATCCATCAAGCAACGTTTATGGTAATGTTGATTGCAGTAAATGGTTATATATGACTATTACAGTTAATCCGACTAGTATTGCTTATGGTGGTAATGGTGCTGTGACTGTTAGTTTTAATAATGCTTATGATGGAACTACTGTAACTAGTCTTAACCCTGCAAATGACCATATTCCTGATGGAACTATTGTAGGTTTTAACAGCTTATTAGGAACTTTTAACCCTGCAACAACAACTACCACAAATGGTATCACAACAGCAATATTTACCGCTACTAGTCTAGGTATGGGCAATATTAATGCAATTACAGATAGTCAAACAGTTTCAACAAGTATAAAAGTAAATCAAGCAGCTACAACACTTATAGTAAACAATGTAACTGGTGTTAATGGTAAAACTGTTGGTTTAACTGCAACATTAAAAGATGAAAATGGAAATCCAGTAAGTGATAAAACAATCAATTTCACAGTAAATGGGAACAGTTACACTGCAACAACTAATACAAGTGGTATTGCTACTTTAAGTTACCTTATCTCTGAAACTGCTGGAATTTACACAATAATTGCTAGTTTTGCAGGGGATGAGAATTACACACTCAGTTCAGGCACTGGAAATTTAAATGTTAACATTATAAGCACAACACTTATAGTAAACAATATGACTGGTGTTAATAGTCAGACTGTGAATTTAACTGCAACATTAAAAGATGAAAATGGAAATCCAGTAAGTGGTAAAACAATCAATTTCACAGTAAATGGAATCAATTACACCGCAGTTACTAATAGTAATGGAATTGCTACAGTAAACTACAAACTAACCAAAGCAGGAGTTTATACTGTAAATGCTAGTTTCACTGACGGCACAATCTACACAAACAGTACTGGAAATGGAACTTTAACTGTAAATCCTTCAGCAAACCTTTACATAAACACCACAACAAATCATCAGAATCCAACTGTAGGTGAAACATTCACACTAACTTACAAACTAGGAAACTATGGACCCGATAATGCAAAAAACGTTACAATAACCTTCCAAATACCTGAAGGCCTAGAATTTATAAACATCAGCGTAGATAATGGAAAATATGTATACAATGAGACAACAAGGACTGTAATCTGGACATTAGACTCAGTACCAGTAGGAGATCCTTATCTGTACTTGACAGTTCTGGCTGCAGGAGAGGGGACTTACAAAATAACACCGAGTATCACATCAGAGACTTATAACCTAAATTCTGGAGATTTTGGAATTATAACATTTGATGTACAACCAAACAGCAATAATAATCCCAATAACAATGAAAACACAGTAAATGCAGCAAGTAAAACAACAAGAACTATTGGATTAAAGGAAACAGGATTACCAATAAATTATTTAATATTCGCAGTATTAATTGTTTTAAATGGTTTAATGGTACCAAAACGAAAATAAATTCCTTCCACTTTTTTTATTTTTTCGGTGTGCAACAAGTATTTTAAATTAGTTCAAGATTTTTGATTTTTAAGATATGTTAAAATCAAATTTTAACTAGATATTTTCCTGTAAAAACTATCTAATTCTTCATAAAAACGGGATCACGTGAAATAGAGTTATTGAGTTCCTGTATTTAATCTCATTTACATTATTTTTGACTTTTTAAATTATTTTGTTTATTCTGTAGAGTATTTTTTTAGTTAAATGTCTCATTAATCATTTATTTTGTTATAAATTTAACTCAGTTAGTAAGAAGATTTTTATAATGGTTTTATGCAATTATGCAATGATCAAAACTAATTGATATATACTAATTGTAAAAAGGGGGTGAAAAAGATTACTACAAACGAAACAACAATTAATAATCTTAACTTACGGAAATTTATAATTCCTTTACTACTTTTAAGTTTAGTACTGATCTTTTTATTTACTATGAGCACTGCTTCAGCAGCTGTTAGAAGTCCTTCACCAGTTTCGGATACTATTTATGTGAACAATGCTACTGGGAATGATTCATGGGACGGGCAGTCTGCAACATGGGTTTCAGGTACTAAAACCGGTCCAAAACTCTCAATTAAAAACGCAACAGGAACAGTTACTGCTGGTGGGATAGTTCACCTTGCAGATGGGACTTACACTGGAGCAAATAACAGGAATATTTACATTGATAGAAACATGACTATTATTGGCCAAAGTCAGTCGGGTACTGTAATCAATGCTCAAGGGGCAGATAGAATGTTCATCATTCCTGGCGGAGTAAGTGTCACTCTCCAGAATATGACTTTAAAGAATGGAAAAGTCTCTAGTAGTGGAGGTTGGGTAATAATACCGGGTACTGGTGATGATGGCGGTTCTATCTATAATGCGGGAACACTTCAAATAAATGGTTGTACATTTTCAGGTAACAGTGCTGGCGATGGTGATTACTCAACTTTAGCCATAGGAGGTATTGGCGGTAACGGTGGAGCTATCTACAATTCCGGCATACTCCAAATAAGCAACTCTATATTTACAAATAATAGAGCTGGAGACGGTGGTGGATCTGGATGGTTTATTGGTGGTATTGGCGGTAATGGTGGTGCTATTTATAATGCTGGAACACTTTACATAACTAATTCGATAATATACAATAACAGGGCAGGTTATTGGGGACATGGATGGGTTTCGGATGGTTTAGATGGCAGTGCTGGTGCTATTTTAAATGCTGGGACTCTTCAAATTATTGGCTCTATAATACGGGATAACTATGCAGGATCAAATCATATAGGCGGTATTGAAAATAAGGGTAATGCTGAGATACACTTTAATTGGATAACTGGAAATAACTTTAATCTTGCAAGTACTAATTCTTTAGTAAATGCCACTTTAAACTTCTGGGGTACTAATTCTGCTCCGCTAGGGGTAGGTACAAACGTTAATGTTAATCCGTGGCTTGTGTTTTCCTTTACAGCAAATCCTTCAATCGTTAGTTACCTTGGTACTTCACAGATTTCAGCGAATTTTTTGTATGATTCAAATGGAGTTTATCATGATCCTGCCAGTGGACACATACCTGATGGAATAAGGATAGTTTATGGTTTAAATTGGGGAACAATGGACATTATACCTGATTCATCAACTACGCTAAATGGGAAAGTTAAAGCAATTTACCATGCTGATTGGATTGAGCCTATTCCTCAAACTGCTACAGTATATGCAACGCTATATGAAACAATAGGTGGAGTAGATATAAGCATTACAATTTCACTTCCTATTAGCATCCTTACTTCCACAGACATCAGTGAGAATAATCATTCCAGTCAAAATTCAGTATCAAAAGTAAACGCAGCGAGCAAAACAATACCTCTGCAAAAAACTGGATTACCTTTAGCTGGAATATTATTAGCTATTTTGGCTGTATTTAGCGGACTAGTAATGCCAAAAAGGAAATAGTTCCTTATTTTTTTCTTTTTTTAAATTAAACAGAATAAAAAAAAATTTAATTTTGAGTACAATTTTTCTTAATCTACCCAAACCACTGTTCTAAACTCTTCTGAGCAGGATTTAGCTTCTTCAACTTATCAAGGGCTCCAACAACTCTATCTGCTGAAAAATCATGTTCATCAGATAAAAACTTGATTGTCCCTTCTTTATCCGGCTTATTCCACTTAATATCATAGTCCTCGATACAATCGTGGTTTAAGAATATGTCTCTGACTTCTTGAGGATCGATGTCCATTTCTGCTTTAAGGTGTTTCAATGCCTTAAAAACATCACCATGTTTTTTAATTAAATTTCTGCCTTTTTTAGCACCTACCCCTTTAATTCCCTCGTTGAAGTCAGTACCTACAAGAACCGCGACATCAACAAGCTGTTCACGGGTTAAACCATTCATTTCTAAAACTTCATCAAGGTAAATCATTTCTAATCGTGACTTGGAACCTCTAGCGGCTATGTTTTTAAGCATTCTTGGGGCTCCAAAAAGCATACAGTCGTAATCCTGCGAGCCAACACACCATGCGTCTCCTTTGTCAACCATGTAAGAAGCTTGAGCTTCACCTTCAGATATAGCTTGAATATAGGGAATTCCCATCAAGTCAAGGAGCTTTTTAGATCCTTCTATAATATCGGGAGTCATTCTGGACGAACGCATTGCAAATTTCCGTGCATCTTCAATTCTACCCTCATCAACAGCTTTTTTCCACTGAACTTCAGCTTCTTCTCTTATCTGGCGCCTCCCGTCCTGTGTATCCTTTTTAAGGACATGGGCTTTACCATCAAAAACGTAAATAGGTTTTATTCCCTTCTCAACAAGGGATGATGTCCTGTAAAGGATACCACTCAGGTGGGATGTAACATTTCCCTGGCTGTCCATGAGTGGAGTGCCGTCCATCTGCCTGATACTTGATAAAAATTGATAAATGGTATTTGCAGCATCTAATGCTACTGTTTTGCCCTTCAATTCATCTAATTTTATTTCATGAGAAGATACGATGTCTCTAAATTTAAGTCCCATTTTACACACCTGTTGATTATAAAAAAAATAATAAAATAAGTTATTTGTAAGTATAGTTGTTATTTTTATGCTTATATCAATATTAAATTATCTTAACATTTATTCCCGGAATAAGCTGTAAGGAAATGTTTCCTTTATCTGGATTAATATTTCGTCTTTATAGATTATATTGTAAATCCTTGTAAGCATGGTTGAATCTGTGTTGAATATTGACTTAAGTTCTTCATCTGGATCTTCAAAGCCTATATGGATTACTTCTCTTCTTGATTCAATGTTGTATTTTCGAAGTATCCTTCCAATTGGAATATCTGCCTTTAAAAGGTCTTCTTTAAAGTTGTTGGTAAGTTTATCAATTGGAGTTAGTGATACAGCATGTATGAGTGGCTCTTCTGGGTTGTGGCTCATAACTACTGTTCTGTAATTAATTATGTCTCCTTTGTTGATGTCTAAATCTTGAGCTTGGATATCATCTGCTTCCTTGAATTCCTGAATCAGTGTTTCAACATTTATATGTCCTTTTAATACATCTAATATGGTTGTAACTGATCCATCAGTTGCAAGGAGTATTTTTTGAGCACTTGAGAGGTTTCCTATGTCGTTTTCAACTTCTTTTATTCGATCCATTACATTCATGTTCATATTTTTCCCTTGAGTGTTTTTTAAGTATTTAATGAACTTGAAGGGTGTCAAAAATTTATACAGTTTTTGAATAATATTCGTATCGTGCCTTTTAATGTATTTAAGCTTTAATTTAGCTCTAAAATTTGAATTAGTTATAAATCCTGCGGATTTGATATTTCTCCTAGAACTGATGAATAAGCTACAACTGCAGGATTTGCAAGGTATAAATATGATTCTGGGTCTCCCATTCTACCCATAAAGTTCCTGTTAGTGGTAGAAACACATACCTCATCAGAACCTATAACTCCCATATGGGCTCCTAAACATGGCCCGCATCCAGGGTTACATACTATGGCTCCTGCATCTATAAATGTTTCAATGAGCCCTTCTTTCATGGCTTGTTTATATATATTGGCTGAAGCAGGTATTACAAGCAGCCTTACATCTTCATGCACTTTTTTACCCTTTAAAACTTCTGCTGCTTCTCTTAGATCTTCAAGCCGTCCGTTGGTACATGATCCAATGAGTGCCTGGTCTATAGATACTCCTTTTACGTTGGAAATACCTTTAACGTTATCCACGTCATGAGGGCATGAAATTTGAGGTTCAAGGTCATTTACATCAAACGAATATTCTTTTTCATAAGCTGCATCTTTATCTGACCTTACAACTTCAAAATCAGTAATCCCTATATTTTTCAAGTATTCAAGGGTCTTTTTATTAGGTTCCATAATCCCATTTTTGGCTCCCATTTCAATTGCCATGTTGCAGATGGTCATTCTTCCTGCAGGGTGCAGTGAATCAATTGTTTCACCGTGAAACTCCAGTGATTTATAGGTAGCACCAGATGATCCGATTTCACCAGCCACGTTGAGTACAACATCCTTTGCAGATACAAATTTTCCTAAGTTACCGTCAACAGTTACTTTAAACGCTTCAGGTACCATGAACCATGTTTTACCAGTTGCATATACCATTGCAAGGTCTGTTGCTCCCATACCTGTTGCAAAAGCTCCAAAAGCCCCGTAAGTACAGGTATGCGAATCTGCGCCGACTATAACTTTCCCTGGCTTGACATAACCCCGTTCAGGCAGTACCTGGTGGCATATACCTTCTCCATGAGTGTATACATTTTTTATTCCCTGTTCCTTTACAAATTTTTTTGCTACCTTTTGAAATTCGGCAGAACCAATGTTATTTGCAGGAATATTGTGATCGAAAACAATAACAATCTTCTCAGGGTCCCATACCTTTTCAGCAACGTTATGAAATGTTTTTATAGTAGGTGGGGATGTTCCGTCGTGTGACATTGCTAAATCAATGTTAGCTTCGATAATTTCTCCAGGATGTACTTCTTTTTTCCCTGCTGCGCGTGAAAGTATTTTTTCTGTGATATTCATAAGATCAAACCTGTGATATAGATGTTTAAAATCAAAGGTGTTTTTAAAAATAATAAATTATGGGTCTGCCATACTGCGTACAGACCGGACTATCTCGTTGAAAAGTTCATCGTTTATGTATTTACCTTTCTCTCTACTTTTTTTGACCTGGTCAACGATTTTACACAGTTCATCAGTGGTTACTTCGATTCCGCATGCATCAAGCTTTGCTTTAACTGCTCTGCAGCCTGAATGTTTTCCAAGGACTATTTTTCTGTGGTGACCAATCATTTCTGGTAAAAATGGCTCATATGTAAGCGGTTCTTCGATAACTGCATCTACATGAATTCCTGATTCGTGTCGGAACACGTTTCTTCCTACTATTGCTTTGTTATCAGGTACTGAAACACCTGTAAGTTTTTCAACCAGTCTTGAAAGTTCATAGAAATTTTCAATATTGAATCCTAAATCAATGCCATAAATAATTCTTAAACTCATCACCAGCTCTTCAAGTGATGTGTTACCTGCCCTTTCGCCTATTCCATTTACAGTAGTTGATGCAGCGTTTGCACCACCAAGGAACCCTGAAATGGTATTTGCAACTGCAAGTCCAAAGTCATTGTGGCAGTGCATTGCTATTCCTGTCTTGATATCTTTCCTTATTTCTTTTACGAGATATTCTGCACCTTGAGGGCTTAATGCACCTACTGTATCTGCTATATGTATTCTATCAACGCCATATTCTTCAGCTCTTCTGTAGGTATCTTTTAAAACGTTTAAATCAGTTCTGGTGGCATCTTCAGCTGAAAATGCTACAAAAACACCGTGGTCCTTTGCATATTCAACAGCACCCATACACATATTTAAGACCTCTTCTCTGGTCATGTTAAACTTGTGCTTTAAATGGAGGTCTGAAGTTGCCATGAATGTAATTATACCATCAACGTCACAGTCCAGTGCCACGTCAATATCTTCTTTTTTTGTCCTTGATAAACAGATTATCTGCGCATCTAAATCTTCATCTACAATTCCTTTAACAGCACGTTGTTCTTCTTCGGAAACTATTGGAAATCCAGCTTCTATTTGATGTATTCCAAGTTCATCAAGTTTTCTTGCAATTTCTAACTTTTCAGGAGGTCTTAGACATACCCCTGGGGTTTGTTCCCCATCTCTCATTGTCGTATCATATATTGTGATATCTTTTGGAAATTTCAAATCTACAGAGTCGTTATAAGGACTTACAAAATATTTCAAAACGTTCCCCACCTTAGTTTATTTTCCGTTTATGTGCGTTGTATTAATTATAATGACTCAAATGTAATGCTAAGCATTTAATCACGTTTTTTTTAATATTTGTGTGGTTTAGTGGTTTCACATTATATTCAAGTTATGAAATTTTAAATTAATATCTAAATAGAATAATAATTATATATTAAGTTTAGTTTTTTTATCAATTGTACTTTTTTAAGCTATGTACTTTTTGTTTTTAATTTATATAAAATATAGTATTTTCATTTTTTGTGATTATTTGTCTATTTTTAATGTATTATTATCCAAATGGCAACCTTAAATGAAATTAAATTGACAAAAAAAGAATAAATTCTGGAAATTACATGTAATTATTCATTTTAATACATATTTGGCTAATGATATTTTATAATTTATTTTAAATACATAATAACTAATGTAAAATAAATCTATAAAACAATTTTATGGGTCTTCAATCTTTATAAACTCCCATAAGTTCCAGATATGACCTTCGTTCGAACCCGTCTTCAATTCCAAGCTTTTTATATATTTTAAATATTTTATCGATGGCTTCTTTAAAGTCTTCTCCTTCAACCATGCCTTTTTCTATTTCAACAAAATTACCAACTTTGTGAACCTTGTCAAGAGATATTGTGAATTCCTGGAAGGAATAGGTAGTTCTATATTTTTCTACATCTGCAGCAGCTTTAAATCCGAGATTTTCTAAGATTAAACCTGTATTTTTAGAGTCTTCTACATTAACTTCTATCTCTTTACGTGTTTTACTTACATCATCCAGTTTAGGGCCTTTATATGTAAGAATTATCTCGGACTTTTCGTTATTTATGGTAGTATTCCTTATTCGCAGCGCTTCATCACTTTTCTCAAAGTCCCTGTACTCTGGGTTGTTAAAATAGGTATCTTTCTGGTGTTCTACCATTACCTTCTCAGCACCAATTTCTTTTAACTTCTCCAGAACATTATTAAAATCGTTAACATGAGCTTTAGCTTCAACTTCTATCATTAAATCACCACTTAAATAGTTGAGTTTTATTCAATTAACTAGATGATGTATCTATGTATTTAATATGAGTTTAGTTTTAATTTCTGTTAATTACTAATTTTTTAAAGAATATTAAATAGTTAATTTAATGATGTATTTATTGTATCTTTATTATAATATATCCAATTAAAGTGGACAGCTTGAAGAAGGGCATCCTCCTGAATATTCTGAATCCACATTTAGATACTTTTTACTGCCATCTTGATATGAATTTAAATATAAAACCTGTTTTTTGCTTCCATATCGATACACGGTAATTCCCTTGCATTTAAGCCTGTAAGCCATTAACATGATCTTTTTAACATTCTTTGGTGAAGCATTTTCAGGTAAATTCACGGTTTTTGAAACTGCATTATCCACGTGTTTTTGAAATGCTGCCTGCATTTTTACATGCCATTTTGGGTTTATTTCATGTGCAGTTTGGAATATTCGCTTAATGCTTCCGCTGATTATGTCTATATTTTGTATGGATCCTTTTTTAGCAATTTCAGCCATTAATTCTTTGCTGTAAAACCCTTCTTTTTTTGCAGTATTTTCAAAGAGTTTGTTGACTTCCAGCAGTTTTTCTCCTTCCATTACATCACGGATAAATGAAACAGCAAACAGAGGCTCAATTCCACTTGTTACATCTGCAATTATGCTTATGGTGCCTGTAGGTGCAATAGTTGTCACCGTAGCATTCCGCATGGCTTCAAAGCCTCTTTTATCATATATGCTCCCTTTAAAATTAGGAAAAGAACCTCTTAATTTCCCAAGTTCAGCTGAGGCATTTCTTGAGTGGTATTTAATAAATTTCATTATTTCTTCAGCTGTATCAAGCGCATCCTTTGAATCATAGGGGATTCCAAGCATTATGAGCATTTCTGCAAATCCCATAATCCCCAAACCAATTTTTCTGTTTTTAAGGGTTTCAGCTTCTACCTTTGAAATTGGAAAAGTATTCACATCAATTACATTATCTAAAAAGTGCACAGCAGTTTTAACTACTCTTTTTAATTTATTAAAATCAATTTTACCGGATTTAACCATTTTTGTCAGGTTTATGGAGCCTAAATTGCATGATTCATAATTTAAAAGCGGTTGTTCTGCGCAGGGGTTGGTGGCTTCTATTTCACCTGCATTAGGGATTGTATTTTTCCTGTTTATTTCATCAATAAATATAATTCCGGGATCTCCGCATTTCCACGCGGTGTTTACTATGGTATCAAACACTTCTCCTGCATTCAGCTTTCTAACATTTTCACCATTTCTTGGATTTATAAGATTATATTCTTCATTATTTAGGGCAGCATTCATGAATTTATCATCAACAGCTACAGAAATATTAAAATTAGTTAAGGCGCCCTCATGTTCCTTCGATTTAATAAATTCAAGTATATCTGGGTGTCTAATATCCAGTATTCCCATATTTGCCCCTCTTCTCCTTCCGCCCTGTTTTATAACTTCTGTGGCGACATCAAAAATTTTCATAAAGGATACTGGTCCAGATGCAACTCCTTTTGTTGATTTTACAACATCTCCTTTAGGTCTTATCTTCGAAAATGAAAATCCAACGCCTCCTCCAGATTTATGGATAAGTGCCATATGTTTCAAGGCATCAAAAATTCCATTTATGGAATCTTTTATGTATATAACAAAACATGCAGAAAGCTGGCTGATTGGGGTGCCTGCATTCATCAAAGTTGGTGAATTTGGAAGAAACTCAAGCTGGGACATAACCTTATAAAATTCTTCTTCTGTTTTACAAGCATCCGTATTAGCATATAACTTATCAGCACTTGCTACTGACTGTGAAACTCTTTTAAACATTTCTTTGGGAGTTTCAATAACATTTCCATCTTCATCTTTAATTAAATATCTTTTTTGAAGCACCTTAAATGCATTAAATGAAATTTTTAAATCATTTTTTGATTTGATGTAAGTGCCTCCTTTAGGCGATTGCATACCATAATAATATATTGATTTTAAATAATATGTCTTTTCTATAAATCAATTGAAATTTATTTAAGTGCAAAAATAAGTAGGAGGTAATTGAATTAATAAGCCTAAAATTAGTAATTTCGTGAATTAAGAATTAACTCAAATAAATTAAGGGTTTAATAAAAATAAATTAGTTTTCTAATTATTTACTCGTGGGAATGTTCTCTGGAATAATTTTTAAGATATTTTTTTATATCTTTTATCTGTCTCAGGTACTCATCGACTGTGTATTCAATAGATTCATAAGGTGCAATTTTAAGGTCACGTTCATCTATTAGATTCCTTTTATCTTTGATTTTTTCTTTCATGGGTCGTTGTTTACTATACAGGCCCATTACTTTTGAAGAATCTTTTATACCTTTTATTTTTTCCAGATAGTCCACTCTAATGGCCCGTATATCTATACGGATATTGTGTCTTATCCTTTCTAAAATTTTTTCTGTTTCCTCAAATGCATCTAAAAGAATTAATGCTTCTTCAGTATTTTCTGGAGATACAACCAGGCCTTCAATTCCAAGAT
>JAEYQZ010000070.1 GCA_023409695.1 Methanobacteriota archaeon
TAGTTCCAGAATTTGTTTATAGAATAAAGGGGTGAATAAAATCAGAAAATTAAGTAGAAATAGTAAAATCGCCATTGCAGGTTTCTGTATTATAGTAATTGTTATGGCAGTAGGAATCTACGGAATAACTAACTATAATCCTAGCACAACAGAATCTGTAGCAACAGATACGACACCTCAAACCAATGGTACTTCCTCTGCTAAAGCCACATCTGACTACGCCACAAAAGTTAACAGCATAAGTAAAAATGCAAATAATATATTAAATGATTCGTATACAGTACTTGAAAAATATGCAAATGGAGCAATAGATCAAAATACGGCGGTTGCACGCCTCCAAAAAGATAAAACTAGTTTGAATAATGCAATTAAAGAAATTCAGAGTTTAACTCCACCACAAAACATGGAAAGTTTCCATAATTTGTTACTATCTGGATTTCAAGATCTTAATCAAGCATTAGCGCTTGAAATCAGCGGGTTACAAAATAACAATGCAAATGATCTGCAGAGCGCAGGAGACTTAACAGATAGTGCAATCTCAAAGTTTAAACAAGCACAACAACAAACTAACCAAACATCTTAATCTCTTCATTATTTAATAATTTTTTAATTTTTAAATATCATGAAACTGGTCTTATTGTCACATATAACAAAATTTCAAGAGTTAACTAATTTATTTAAGCCTTATTCTAATTTTTTAAATTTTCAAAAATATCCTCAATTTTTTAGAAAAGTTTAAATTAAACTTACTTCAATTTACTAATATACAAACTTTTTTCTAACAAAATGTATCTAAAACCGAAAGCTTTATAAGTATATAAGTATATACTTATAGACTATGTTGAGGATAAATTCTGAACACAGATCCGATTTATCAGAGGAACTGGAAGAATTATTCAAAGCACTCGGCAATGTTAACCGGCTGATGTTAATATATAAATTAGCATCCGGCGAGATGGAGAAGGTTAGTGTTACTGAAATGGCAAAGATAACAGGTTTAACCCAACCAGCTGCTTCACAACACCTTAAGATACTAAAAACTGCGAAGATCCTCAACGCAACAAAACAGGGCAACTATATATACTACACCTTCAACAAGAGTGCCCTGATAAATCACAAAGAAAAAATTGATTTTTTATTTGGTTGCCTGTTTTTGAAGTGCAACAAATCAGAAAAGCGTGAATAACATTTATTCCATTATCAAATTTGCGCAGTAGATATTAAATTAACATAATTACAAAATCAAGGAAAGTAAACAAAATTAAGCCCAATTTGGCCTTAAGAAACTACCTACCCCTTGAGTGATATCATGACAGAAATGAACACCAACAAAGAATTGTCTGTACTGGTTATACCAAACACAGTTTATTTAAACAAAACTGATATAACCTTAAAAATTAGTAAAAAAGCAGGTAGCGAATTCTACAAGCGAGTTGCAAAGGACGATTTCTATGGAATTGCACTTGCGGTGAAGGAAGGAAGTACCGAAGGATTATACGAGGAAGATGACTTCTACCGTGTAGGAACATTAATTAAAATTGAAAATGCTAAAGCAATGAGAGATTTCTATCAAATTAAAATGGAAATCATTGAGAGAGTAGAAGTAGAAGAATTAATTCCTGAAGGGGCAAATTACAGGGCAACTTACAGGTTAATTCCAGATATAATGGATTTAGAACCAGAAAATGAAAAAGATATCATCAAACACATAAAATATCTGGTTTCTGAAATAAGTGAAAACTTCAAAGGCTCAAAAACCTATGTTGAGCAGATAAATAAATTAGATGATATAAACAAAATTATAGCCCACATTTTTCCTTACATGAGAATATCTCTTGAGGAAAAACAGGCCTTACTTGAAATACGATCACTAAAAGAAAAGAGCTTAAAGTTCTTAGACATTTTAATCGAACAAAAAGAAGCAATTAAGTTCCAGATGGAAATGGCTGCAAAGTTCAATGAAGAAATGAGCAAAAGAAACAGAGAAAACATGCTTAAAGAGCAGCTTAGAGCCATACAGGAAGAACTTGACGATGTTGAAGGCGGAAGCGGTAAAAAAGATTACAAGCAGTTAATCGAAGAAGCAGACATGCCTGAGGATGTCAAAGAAGTAGCTCTTGAAGAACTGGCCAAACTTGAAAGACAGGGCCCCCACAGCTCAGAAGAAAACGTCATAAGAAACTACCTTGACCTGCTTGTCGCCCTTCCATGGGGTAAAAGCGAGATCAAAGATATTGACATAGAAGCTGCAAGGAAATTACTGAACGAACAGCACTACGGACTTGAAAAAGTTAAAGACAGGATCATCCAGCACCTTACAGTAATGAAATTAAAACAGAACAAGCAGGGATCCATTTTACTGCTTGCAGGACCTCCAGGAACTGGTAAAACCAGTTTAGGTAAAAGTATCGCTGAAGCTTTAGGACGTAAATACGTTAGAATTAGCCTCGGTGGTGTTAAAGACGAATCTGAAATCAGAGGTCACAGAAGAACCTATCTAGGAGCTTTACCTGGTAGGATTATCCAGGGAATGAAACGCGCAGGCGAAAGAAACCCAGTATTTATCTTAGATGAAGTGGACAAAATAAGGGCAGGTATAAACGGTGACCCTGAAAGCGCATTACTGGAAGTATTAGACCCTGAACAAAACGACACTTTCTCAGACCACTACTTAGAAGTACCTTATGACTTATCCGATGTATTCTTCATTGCAACAGCAAACTCACTCAGAGACATTCCAGGACCGCTCAGGGACCGTATGGAAATCATAGAAGTAGGCAGTTACACCAGCCACGAAAAATTCCACATCGCTAAAAATCACCTGATTAAAGAGGTACTTGAAGAACACGGCCTAGATGACACTCAACTTCAAATCGATGATGAAGCCTTAAAAACAATCATTGAAAAATACACTAGGGAAGCTGGTGTAAGAGGGCTTAAACGTCAATTATCTGCAGTTGCAAGGGTAACATCAGAAAAAGTTGTACTTGGTACAGTTGATTTACCTTACGTTGTTAAATCAGATATGTTATATGACATATTAGGTCATGAACTAATCGCACAACAACAGGCAGGTAAAAACAATCCTCCAGGAGTTGTAACTGGTCTAGCATGGACTCCAGTAGGTGGTGACATCCTGTTCATCGAAGGTGCTTTCATGCCAGGTAATGGAAAATTAACTCTTACCGGACAGTTAGGTGATGTAATGAAAGAATCCGCTAAGATCTCTCAAAGCCTGATTCGTTCAAGACTTGCATTCCACTTAGAAGGTATTGAGTTCGACAAAAAAGATTTACACATCCACGTGCCATCAGGAGCAATTCCAAAAGATGGACCATCTGCAGGTGTAGCCCTGTTAACCACCATTGCATCACTTGTAACAGGCCGTAAAGTTGACCCTAAACTGGCTATGACTGGTGAAATCTCACTTAGAGGTGCAGTACTTCCAGTAGGTGGAATTAAAGAGAAGGTACTTGCAGCCCATCGCGCTGGAATAAACAGAATAATCTTACCAAAGGATAATGAAAAAGATTTAGATGATATTCCACAGGATGTTAAAGATGAAATAGAATTCATATTCGCTGAAACTGTGGAAGATGTCATAAGTGAAACCATTGGTATTGAACTTCCAAAACCAGTGATGTACAACATGACATCAAATCAGATAACAGGAGGAGCTGGAGCTTAAATTCTCCAGGCTTCCATTAAATTTGACCAAAAAATTCCCTATCCCGCATTAAAATTATCCTAATATTTGCCTCCAGTTTATGCCGCGGGATAGGGATCCTCCTTTAAATTTTTGCTAACTTTTATTTTTTTTATTTCCCTATTCAACTAACTAACGCATACATAACTCACCTCCACAAGTTGGATAGGGAATCACTCAAAAAATCTGTCAAAAATCTATGATTTTTGACGCATGCAAAAACTACGTTTTTGCAAGCTTAGATTTTTTGGTGCCCCAAACACAATCAAAATTCTTTGAATTTTGATTCGTGTTTGAGGGTATTTTTTTCTATATGAAATTTTAATTTGATAATAAAAAAAGTTGTATAAAATTCTTGATTAATTCCATGCCAAATTTTTCTTTCGTTAAGTTTTATTTCTAAAACCATTTATTTAATATTTAAAATCTAAACGTTGTGAAATACTTAAATTCGTCAATTTACCTATAAATAAGTAGCTGCATGTATATGTGCTGGCTTATTTGTGCTAATCTTACAGAATTTTAAATTTTTTCATTTGGAATAACTTTTTTAATTTTTACTCTGATTTTTTAGATTAACTGCAGATTATAAAGTATTATAATTACTAAAAATAATATGATATTTTAAAAATTATATAATGCAAAAAGATTACGTTAGAATTGAATATTCATAACACATATAATTCAAATTTTTGTTTTTCTCATGAGCAGCACATAAAAAGAGAATTAAAGTAAAGGATCAGGTATTTTAGCATCAGGTTTATCCTTTAATCCCCCGATTTTTTCAATTCTTCTTTTTAAAAAGCTTTCTCCAGCTTCTGTAACTCCATAAATTGGTATAGAAGCACCTGCAGTGAAACTTCCTCTTTCTTCGCCAACTTCCCTTATATATTTTGAAGCACAGCCAGTTATGATATCTGCATAATTGAATAATTCTTCAGCTTCTTCTTTAGACATTTCAGTTACATGGGCAGCGAATATATAAATATTAACTCCTTCATTTTCTTTTTCAATCTCCCTAAGTTTTCTGGCGTCTTCAGCAGATATAACAGAAACTGCTATTTTTTTGTGGTCCATTTCAATAGCTTTTAATACACCTTTAATCTGATTAATTTCAGCAGTTTCAGGATTAAGAACATTTTCAGACCCAACTGTAACTATAATTTTTTCTATTGGTGATGTGCTTAAAAATGCAGATATTCTGCCAGCCATACCCTGGACAAACTCAGGATCCTCAACAATTGTAGTCCCGCATCCTTCGCTGACAATAACCGCGCAGTCAATTATGCCTTCATCAAGAAGAGTTCCCAGTGTTTCAGATACTCCAAATGATAAAAAATCTTTCATACGTAGTTTTCTTTCGGAAGTACACATCCCAAAGTCTTTGATTCTAAATTCTATGTTTTCTTTTATTGCTTCAGGTGTAATCTCTTTGATTCCTCTGCGTTTATCAAAAAGGGGACAGTAATTGATTTTTGGTTCTCCAACTTCCACTACT
Source organism: Methanobacteriota archaeon (assembly GCA_023409695.1). Classification (GTDB taxonomy): domain Archaea; phylum Methanobacteriota; class Methanobacteria; order Methanobacteriales; family Methanobacteriaceae; genus Methanobacterium_D. The sequence continues at coordinate 5,205 of JAEYQZ010000070.1, forward strand.
TTTCCATCTCTTACTACAACCCTTGCTTTTCCAAGTGCTTCTATTACATGTTCATCCATTGTTATCCCTCTCACATTTTAATGATTAATTTGTAATCTTACAAAGGTTATATATAATAATTTTTATGATTAGACTAAACATAATGAGGTTCTATAAGCATTCTAAGCACACAAAAATAATTAAAAATGAATATAAAATATTTCCACGTTTTATAACGTTGAAGAAATGTTAAACTTCAGTAAATATTTAAAAACCAGTTATTAAATTCTCTTTAATGTACTTGATTAACGGCATTGCATTTCCATTTAAATTCAATTTATAATATTTATTCTTAGAACAATTATAAGAGTCTACTATCTGATGTTTTTTAAGTATTCCCAAGTTATATGAAATTAGATTTTGCTTTTCTTTAAGCAGATATACGAGTTCACAAACACAATAATCTCTTTTCTGCAGTAACATTATTATTTGCAGTCTTATAGGATTACTTAATATTTTAAGTAATGTAGCTATTTCGTTAATATTAGATCCTTTTAATGAGTTTAAGTCATTTTGAAGCCCGTTTTCCCAAATTATTTTCATTTCCGCGTCAACTGGACAGCAACGATCATTTTTCATAATGAGATTTTTGTCATTTTAAGTATAAATGTTTTGGATTTAAAAATATACAAATTATTATATTTTTATTTAATTTAATGTACAATAATGTAGTTTTAGACCATATAATTGAATATTAATTGAATTCAAATTTTTTTGAAATCGACCTATTATACTTAATTTATCAAATACCTAATCTGACTATACCAAGAATTATATGTCTGATTTCGTTAATATGAATTTAATAAGTTTAAGGATTTGTTAGATGTTAAAGGGAAGGGAATATACAAAAATTAGCGACCTTCAATTCCTCAAAACGCTAATGTATAGGCTTGATCACTGATCAAATGGGAAAAACATCTAATTATTAGTTTAAATAAAAGGGATAACCCTATTCATAGCATATATAATGTTGGCATTTTTCATATGACATAATAACTGTTCAGGCATATATGACGATGATTTTGATGTTTATGAATAGATAGTGCGGATTTGATAAAGAATTTTCATATAAATAATTTGGAGTTGAAAAGATGTTAAATGTTGTAATAGCTACAGATGGACCATACGGTGAAAGAGCATTTGAAAATATTAAAAAAGACTTCGATACAGAATTTGTTGAACTGGAACAACCTGCATCCATGTTTATGGATGAAATAGATATCCCTGCAAATGTACTAGCTAAAATAAAACAAGCAAATATCCTGATAACCTATACCCAACACCCAGATCTTACATTAGACCTTGTTGATATGGTTAACGAAGATGTAGATTACATAATTGTCGCCGCATGGAGAGGTGAGGGATTTAAAAACCAGTTAGAAAGATATGAAAATGTAACTTGCCCATACATCATGTGTGAATTAGAAGAAAACGGTAATGAAGTATTTGATGAATTTACATCTAAAATTGGAAAGCCCAAAGTTGATATAAAACTTGAAGAT
>JAEYQZ010000220.1 GCA_023409695.1 Methanobacteriota archaeon
TTTTTGTCCATAAAAACACCTCATGCAATGAGTTGATCTTATTTGAACATATGTTATATATATTAACTATCTTTTGGTATAGCTATGATTAGCATATTGCATTTCCAATATTTTAAGTAGTCTTAACGTTGGATAACTAATGTTAAAAATATTTAATTTAGAAGTAAGGCTAGGAATAACTTAAAAAATAAATTTAGAACTATTTGGGTGCCCTTAATAAATTTGAATGATGATTTTATGTAATTTTTAACATAAAATCAACTATTTCATCTAAATCTGTGAAAATGTCTTTGTTTTCAAGTCCTGCAACTTTTGGGCGGGTAACCAGCACTACATCGATCCCAAGTTCAACAGCACCACTTATTTTTGATAAAGTCCCACCAGTTTCCCCACTTTCTTTTGTTATTATGAGAGATATGTCATATTCCTCAAATAATGTTTTGTTGAACTTTTTTGAGAATACACCCTGCATTGCTATTATATTTTCCTGTTTTAGTCCCATGTTAATGCATTTCTGGATGGAATCAACTGAGGGGAGTACCCTTGCAAATAACCTTGAAGAATCAATTTTTTCAATTATAGGTTTCAATGTTGAAACCCCTGCAAGGTGCAAAATTCTGCTTTTAGTCAGTTCTTCTGCTTTTAGTGCAGCTTCCTTAAATGAGGATACTTCATGAATCAGATCATTTTCTTTAAAATCTTCTAAAGGTCTTTCAAACCTCAAATATTTAGTTCCAGTTATATTTGAAGATTCTATGGCATTATGGGTCGCAATTGCAGCAAATGGGTGGGTAGCATCTATTAAAATAGAGATATTGTTTGTTTTGATTACTTCAACCAGTTCTTCCAGAGTAAGTCCTTTGGAAATTATTTTATCTGCACCTGCTGCTTTTGCAATATCTGCACCATAATCTGTAGTGGTCGTGGCAAGTATCTTGAACTTATCTGTGCTGCTTAACCTTTTTATGATATTTGCAGCATCTTTCGTACCTGCCATTACCATTACATTCATTTCATAAACCTCTCAACTAGCCAGTCGCTTACAAAAATCAAGCTAGCAACTACTAAAATTGCAACCCAGTCAATAATTGACAGTGCAGTTGTTCTAAATACTCCTTGGAGGAATGGAATATATATAACGGCTAGCTGCAGTAAGAATGATAGTCCAATTGCCACAACTAAAAATTTGTTTGAGAAGTTTGAGAACTTCTCCGCCCTACAGTTAAACACGTTAAATATCTGGAACATAACAAACACAGTAAATGCTATTGTTGTAGCTTTTAAAGTACCTGCTCCATTTGTAAGCTCTAAATAGTAGAGTACTAATGTTCCCACCGTCATTACCACTCCTGCAATGATTATTTTGATCAGATTCTTCCGTGGTATTATCTCTTCTTTTAGTGGGGCGCGTTCCATAACATTCTTCTCAGGAGGTTCCACCCCAAGGGACTGTGCTGGGGGGCCGTCCATAATAATATTTATCCATAAAACCTGAATTGGGTTAAATGGTACTGGGAGGCTCATAACTGACGCTGAAGTAATGGTGAGTATAGCGCCTATGTTGGTTGAAAGCTGAAACCTGACGAACCTTCTAATGTTATCAAATATTATACGTCCTTCTTTAACAGCTTTAACTATTGTAGCAAAGTTATCGTCCTGTAAAAGCATATCTGCTGACTCTTTAGCAACATCTGTACCGCTTCCCATGGCAACTCCAATAGCCGCCCTTTTAAGAGCTGGGGCATCGTTTACACCGTCTCCAGTCATTGATGTGATATTGCCTTTTTCTTTGAGAGCTTCTACAATTCTGACCTTCTGTTCGGGGAAAACCCTTGCATAAACCTGGATATCGTCAACCATATTTTTAAATTCGGCATCGCTGAGTTTATCAAGTTCGGAACCTGTAAGGACTTTACCTTCTGTAAGAATTCCAATTTCTTTCCCTATGGCTGCAGCAGTATCTTCATGGTCCCCTGTTATCATTACAACTCTAATTCCTGCTTTCATACAGGTTGCAACGGCTTCTTTAGCTTCCTGTCTCGGTGGATCCATCATTCCAACTAAACCGACGAAAACCAGGTTTTCTTCTAATTTGGTTTTATCAATGTTATCCAGATCTTCTTCAGGTGTTAGTTTTTTGTATGCAAGAGCTAGAACACGAAGAGCTTTACCTGTCATGTCCTTTAAGTCGTTTAATATGATTTCTTTGTCCTGTTTAGCGAGTTTTTGAATCCTTGTATCCTTTTCAATCCACATACATCTATCTAAAACGATTTCAGGAGCTCCTTTAACTAAAACATAGTTGGTTCCATTGAAATCATTTACAGTGGTCATTCGTTTTCTAACACTGTCCAAAGGGATTTCAAGTAATCTAGGGTGTATTTTTTCAAGTTCCGACCGGTCATATCCATTTTCTTCAGCATAGGCTAATATTGCTCCATCTGTAGGGTCACCTATGAGTTTGCCTTCATTTAAAGCGGCGTTGTTACATAATGCAGAAATTTCAAAGGCTTTCTCTGGAGCAGTTATGCGAGTTTCCCTCACGGTCATCTTATTTTTGGTAAGTGTACCTGTTTTATCGGTACATATAACATTACATGACCCTAAAGTCTCAACTGCAAGGAGTTTTCTAACAATAGCCTTGCTTTTTGCCATTCTTTGCATTCCAAGGGCAAGTGTAAGTGTTAAAATTGCAGGAAGGCCCTCTGGAACAGCTGCAACTGCTAAAGAGATAGCGGTTAAAAAAGTATCAATTATTGGGAGTCCTTGCAGGTACTGTAAAACAAATACCACTGAACAGACAACCAGTGCGAGAATTCCCAGGTTTCTTCCGAGGCGTCCTATTTTTTGATGTAAAGGGGTATCCTCTTCTTCTTCCTGTATTAATTCCGCTATTTTACCTATAGAAGTGTCCATACCTACTGCTACTACAACACCCCTTCCTCTACCTAATGATACGTCAGTATCCATAAAGACCAGATTATCTGTCTCTTCTTCACCATCAACAATTTCCGAGTGTTTTTTAGCTGGAAGTGATTCTCCAGTAAGTGCTGATTCATCTACTCTTAAATCAAAACTTTTTATTAGTCTTAAATCTGCAGGAATATTGTCTCCTTCTTCTATAACAACGATGTCTCCGGGTGTTAAGTTTTTGGCAGGTATCTTTTGCTTTTTGCCATCCCGGATAACAACTGCTTCATTGGAAATAAGGCCTTTAAGCTTTTCCATAGCTTTTTCTGCCCTGTATTCCTGTATAAATCCAACGACAGCGTTTATTATGACAACAATCAGGATGACAATTGCATCAATTGCATCTCCTACATAGTATGCCGCTATGGCGGCGAATATAAGTATAATTATAAGTATTTCTTTAAACTGCCCTAAAAAAAGACGTATTGGGCCAGGTTTCTCCTTTTCGACTAGTTCATTCAGTCCAAATTTAAGGTTACGTTTTTTAGCTTCATCTTCCTGTAAACCTTTATTTGCATCTGAGTTGAGTGTCTTCAACGTTTCATCTACACTTAACTTTTGCCATTTCATTGTAACACTTCTTCATAAAATGATATATTAACATAAATTTGTTTCAATAGTTTGTAAAAAATAGTTTTAAGACATTTAAGATTAATTATGGTTCAAATTTTATATTTTTGACAACCGTTCTTCAATCTTTATAGTAATTAACATAATATATAATTAATTAAATTCTCATTTGGTCAAGAATTATGCATACTCTATAATCAAGAATTAATTTTAGAATAGATGTTTTGTTTAGAAAATGCCTTTTAAAACTCATTTTCAATTTTAAAGCTTAATATTGTGCTTTTACTGTATATTGATGTTGAAAAATAAATTAAAACTTAATTTTAGCAGGAATCAACTTTTTAAGGGCTGTTATTTACAAGAAACCTTGTAAAAAGTTGCTCTTTTATAATTTATAAGTTTCATTTTGCTGAAATTCACTGAATCGGTAGAAAATGGTTTTATTATAAGGTCTGCACCTGTTTTTTCTGCAACAGCTATAAGATGGGGCATCAATTCTGGCTGAGGCCTTATAGAATAGATAAGAGATGATCCACTATATATTTTTAAGTCAGGATTAACAATATCATCTTTAATTATTTTCCCATGAGAAGGTTTAATATCTGTCATGACAATAGATGAATTGATATTTTCTTCCAGAATTGAGGCGACTTTATGGAACTTTCCAGCACCTACTTCGACTATCTTCTCTGCATTACTATAATTGTTGATGATATACTGAGCAAAATCTTTCCACATTTTTACCACGGAGATATTCATGATAATAAGAGAATTTAAACGTCCAGATATTAAAAGGATTCTAGAAATTGAAATGAAGTCATTTAAGGATCCTTATCCAGCAAGTATCATTCTAGATATTTATAATTTAGGGGCAGGATTTTTAGTTGCCCAACAAGATAATATTGTTGTAGGATATATTATATTTTGGATCAGATATGAAGATGAAGGTCATATAATTTCAATTGCAGTGGATAAAAAGTACAGAAGAAAAGGTGTAGGGGCTGAACTTGTCAATTATGCCATAGATATCTTCAAAAAATGCAATGTAAGAGAAATTAAACTGGAAGTTAGGGTTGGAAATGCAGGGGCCAGAAAATTCTATACTAATTTAGGATTTAAGGAAAGTAAAATCTGTGAAGGTTATTATGAGGACGGTGAAGATGCCGTAATCATGAAAAAAATTACAGAATAATTTTTGTATATTTATTCTCGAAAACTACAAAAGATATAATACTAGAAGATCAAATGTGATAAAGATAATTACTAAATTAAAGTTCAATTTTTTGATTAAATTAATTTAAGCTATTAAACTAATTCACGATTATACGGTGATTAAATGGTAAGGGAAGCAAAATTAGCTTTAGAAGACGGAACAATATTTAAAGGAGAAAGTTTTGGTTTTGAAACTACAAAAACTGGGGAAGTAGTTTTTGCTACAGGAATGACAGGATATGTAGAATCACTTACAGATCCATCATATAAAGGTCAGATATTGATGAATACTTATCCTCTTCAGGGAAATTATGGAATATCTGATGAATGGTTCCAATCAAACGGAATAAAGGCAGAAGGATTTATAGTAAGGGATGAAAGTCAGCACCCCTCACACAGCCACTCTCAGAAAAGCCTTTCAGAATTTTTGAGCGACTATAAAATTCCAGGAATAAGTGGAGTTGACACAAGGGCACTTACAATAAAGATCAGAGAACACGGAACCATGAAAGGAGCGCTTACAACTGAAGAAATGGATGATGAAGAGCTTCTGACCATTGCTAAGCACCAGCCAGATATAGAAGAAATAGATCTTGTAGACCAGGTTTGTGTAGACAAGCCTGTAATTTATGGGGAAGATTTCAAAAGAAGGGTAGCTATTGTTGACTGTGGAATAAAAAATAATAGTATAAATGCACTACTCAAAAGAGAAACTGGTGTAGTTGTTTTACCGTATAAAACTAATT
>JAEYQZ010000257.1 GCA_023409695.1 Methanobacteriota archaeon
TCCCTTAAGATTGTGGCCATTACAGGAACCATTGGCGCTATTTTGATGTTCATCCTTGCAGGATATATTGCAATAGACTGGTGGCATAAACCTGAAGCGCTGCTCCCCCTCCAGATTGTAGCACTTATGGCGCCGTTCAGTGTTATTGTGGGAGTTTTCAGAGGCGTTTTCCAGGGATACTACAAGATGACAAATATCTTAATCACCCGTGCATTTGAACAGGTGTTTACGATTATATTTGCCATAGCTCTGGTTGTAATCGGTTGGTACGTTGCAGGAGCAGTTGTAGGTACTGCAATAGGTTTCATGGCCTCTGCAGCAGTTTCAGTATATCTTTTTAGAAAACAGATATGGAGTAAGTTAAACCGAAAACATGACTACCATAGCCTTAGACCAAATAGAGATAAAACATTCACAACTAGAGAAGAACTTGGAATAGCTGTAATGCTCATTAAGTTCTCAGTACCAGTAGTCATAACTGGACTGGCCGAAATGTGTCTTTATGACATTGGTACTATATTTATAGGAGTATACCTGGCAAGTCAGTATGCAGGATACTATACCAATGCAAGCGCAATTGCAAGGCTTCCACTTATAATCTCAACAGCAGTTGCTACATCAGCGCTCCCCGCCACTTCTGAAGCTCTTAGCTTGAGAGATGGTCCATTACTCCAGACTTATATCTCTCAATCTTATAGATACGTTGGATTCTTTGTAGTACCAATGTGTACCGTCACAATTATCTTTGCAGCCCCTATAATCGCGTTGCTCTTTGGTGATGCATATACTCCAGGAGCAGGAGCTCTTCAAATATTTGTAACTGGAATGGTATTCTTTACAATTTATAATATCTCATCAAGTATATGCCAGGGTCTTGGAAGGCCATTTATCCCAATGCTTGCACTTATTGTGGGAACAACCGTAGAACTTATTCTAAGCGTACTGCTGATCCCTAGTATTGGAATAGAAGGCGCTGCAACAGGCACAACCGTAGCAGCATTTATTATAATGATAATAACGCTTTATGGAACCTTTAAACTCTCGAGAGTGAATATTCCAGTGGCAGATTTTACTAAAATCATAATGGCTTCCTTTTTAATGGGCGTTATTTTAATGCTGCTTCCTAAAACCATAGGAGGGTTCCTGCTGTCAATTATAGCGGCACCTTTACTCTATGCATTATTCATTACAGTGGTCGGAGGATTTAAAAAAGAGGATATGGCTGTAATGTATAGATTTGCAGGTAAATTTGGACCACTTGCAGGAATACTTAGAAAAGTAATAGGTTCTTTAGGAAGATTCGCCAGATAAGAGCAGGTATTGCATAGATTTAAGCGGGAATCACAGAACTTATTTTTTATTATTTTTTTAAAGACAGTATTTCAACATATTAACGTACATATATGTACTATAAAGCTTTAAATAGTACTATAAAGCATATAGGATACTGTAAGAAGTACATTAATAGGTGATTAATATGAAAGGCAGTGAATGTTTTTGGCGATATTAAATTAAATAAGCCAGTTAGTATCGAACTTGATTTCGATTCTCCTTTTGAATTGTTTAAAAATATATATAGAAACTACGAAAGTGCGTTTCTCCTTGAATCCATGGAAAGCGACAGCGGACTTGCAAGACTATCAGTTTTAGGCTTCAAGCCAGCTGCAATCTTAAGAGCTTATGGAAATATTTTGATGGTAGAAAAAGATGGAGTTCAAGAAGAAATTGAGACCGAAAATCCATTTGAAGAACTTAAAAAATTAACATCTAAAAGTAATGGAATAAAAGGATTTAGAGGGGGACTTGTAGGTTATATCTCCTATGAATCAGTTCGGCATTTTGAAAATATTGATGTTCAAGAATCAGAATATCCTGATTTTGAGTTTGGTTTATTCTTAGATGCAATTACATTTGACAGGTTACAGAATAAATGCGAATATGTAACTCTTGGCGAAAATAGAATCGAGGAAATAAACCAGATTGCAAAAGAGTCACACGATATTGGTAATATCGACTTTAAGTTTAAAGGGCATTATTTTTCCAGGGAAAAATATGAAAGCATGGTCAGAGAAGCTAAGGAAAAAATAAAAGCAGGTGAAATTTTCCAGAGTGTTATCTCAAATGCCCTTGAATATGAAATCACTGGCGATAAGCTTTCAATTTATAAAGCACTTCGTGAAATGAATCCTTCGCCATATATGTATCATTTAAAACTTGGAGAGCGCGAGATAATTGGTTCAAGTCCTGAAATGCTCGCCAGGGTTGAAGGAAGAGATGTAGAAACATATCCAATTGCAGGGACCAGAAAACGTGGTAAAACAGATGCTGAAGATAAAAAACTGGAAATAGAACTGATGCATGATGAAAAAGAACTTGCAGAACATTTAATGCTTGTTGACCTTGCAAGAAATGATGTTGGAAAAGTAAGCAAGTTCGATTCAGTACGCGTTCCAGAATACATGGGTGTAAAGAAATTTTCACATGTACAGCACATTGTTTCTCATGTAACAGGAAAATTAAGAGAGAACATGACAGCAGTTGATGCATTCAGCTCCATCTTCCCGGCAGGGACCTTAAGCGGAGCTCCAAAAATTAGGGCCATGGAAATAATAAACGAACTGGAAGGACTTCCAAGGGGACCTTACGGTGGTGCTTTAGGTTACTTCTCATTAAATGGAAATGCAGATTTCGCAATTGTTATAAGAACACTGGTCTGCAATGGAAATAAAGCTAAAATACAGGCAGGTGCCGGAATCGTGCATGATTCAGTTCCTGAAAATGAATATCTTGAATGCGAAAACAAAGCACAGGCGGTTATAAAGGCTCTTGAAGTTGCAAGCGGTAAGGGGGAACTAAAATGATATTGATACTTGATAATTACGATTCATTTACATATAATCTCTATCAGTTAGTTGGACAGCTTGAAAAAGACATAACGGTTAAGCGAAATGATAAAATAACCATTGAAGAAATAAGGGAGCTTCAGCCAGACAGCATAATAATTTCTCCAGGCCCTGGAAACCCCACCAATAAAAAGGATTTTGGGGTTTGTGAGGATGTCATTAAAGAATTTAAAGGCAAAATTCCCATTTTAGGAGTATGTTTAGGGCATCAAGGTATTTTTGCAACATTTGGAGGGAAAATTAAAAGAACAGAGCCAATACATGGTAAGTTAAGTAAAATCTCCCACGACAGGGAAGGAATATTTAAAGATGTTGAAAATACCCTCGTTGCAACAAGATATCATTCACTTATCTGTGATGAAGAAAGTGTTCCAGATTGTATAGAAGTCACTGCAAAAACAGAAGACGGGACCATAATGGCAATAAAACATGCAGACTGCCCTGTTTTTGGCCTTCAGTTCCATCCAGAGTCAATAGGCACAGCCAGCGGGATTAAAATAATTAAGAACTTCTTAGAGGTTGAGAGAACCCATAGTTCTCAAACCCCAAAAACAAAGTTTTTAGAGGGTTGTACATGATAGCGTTCTCACAGATAATCACTCAGAGGAAAAACGTGCTGGAAAGAGACATGAAATATCGGCCTCTAAGTGAACTAAAAGAAAACATTCGAGGAACTAAGGTACAGGCTGATTTTAAAAAGGCATTAACTAATACCAATGACATTTCTGTAATCTGTGAATACAAGCCGGCATCTCCATCTAAAGGAGACATTTCTAACCTCCTGGTGGAAGATGTAGTTCCCATCTATGATAAAGGGGGAGCAAGTGCTATCTCAGTGCTTACAGAACAGACATTTTTTAAAAGCAGCATTAAAAATCTGCGTATCGCATCTAAAGTAAGCAAACTTCCGCTTCTTAGAAAGGATTTTGTAATGGATGAATACCAGATCTATGAAGCCCGGTCCTGTGGAGCCAGTGCCGTACTCTTAATGGCAGGTATTTACAAAGATCTTAGATTTGGAATAGACCTATGCCATTATCTTGAAATGGATGCCCTTGTAGAGTGTAAAAACAGGGAAGAAATAGAAATGGCCACCAAAGCAGGTGCTGACATAATAGGGATTAACAACAGGGATTTCAGCGACTTCAGTATCGATTTTAAACGGACTGAAAAGCTTGCAAAATACATACCTGAAAATACAGTTCTTGTATCAGAAAGCGGGGTTAAAAATCCAGAGGATGTTAAACTTCTTGGAAGCTACGGCGCAGATGCAGTTTTAATAGGTTCAACCATCATGGAATCAAATAACATACTTGAAACCGTAAAAGAACTGGTTAAAGCAGGTAACGCAAAGGTGAATTAAATGAAATTCAAAATTTGCGGGATTACACAGCTTGAAGACGTTCGAGTATGTGAAAATGAGGGCTCTGCTTTTATTGGGTTTATAAACATAAAGAGATCCAAGAGATTTCTGGATATAGAAAAAATAAGAGAACTGGTGGACTCACTGGAAAATAAAGAAAATGCAGTACTTGTAATTGAACCTGAAACTGTTGAAGAAGCCATAGGTTCTGTAGAAAAAAGCGGTGTTAAAAATGTACAGCTGCACTCATTACTGGCAGAAGATATAGATAAACTAAAAGAAATTAATGTAATTAAAGCCATTGGAATTCCTGAGAAAATCGATGAATCTAAAAAAGAAGAGATAGAATCATTTGCAAAAGTCTGTAAATGTCTAATATTTGATTCTATGATTAGAGGTAAAAGTGGCGGTACTGGAAAGCAAATTCCACTTGAAGTTGCGGCTGAAGCGGCCAAAATTGCAAAAAAAAGCAATACAGATATAAAACTGTTTCTTGCAGGCGGAATTAATGCACAAAGGATAAAAAATGAAGGAAATTTAATTAAAAACATTTTTGATTATGTTGATATTAATTCAGGGGTTGAAGATAGTCCTGGAATTAAAAATAGGGATAAAATAATAGAATTTGTTGAAAATTGCAAGGTGATTTAATGATTTTAGACGGTAAATTCGGTAAATACGGCGGGATATACGTTCCAGAGCTTCTAATTCCCGCCCTTGAAGAACTCGAGAAGGCATTTTTAAAGTACAAAGATGATAAGCAGTTCAACGCAGAACTTGAATATTATTTAAGGGAATTTGCAGGCAGGCCAACCCCTCTTTACTACGCAGAAAATCTTTCAGAAAAACTTGGATGTAAAATCTACCTGAAGAGGGAAGATCTACTCCATACAGGTGCTCATAAAATAAACAACACTCTTGGACAAGGGCTTCTTGCAAAATATATGGGCAAAGAAAGATTAATAGCAGAAACTGGAGCCGGACAACACGGTATTGCAACTGCAACTGTAGGTGCCCTGTTTGGAATGCCAACAGATGTTTATATGGGTAGTGTAGATGTAGCACGTCAGAAGTTGAATGTATTTAGAATGGAAATATCTGGAGCAAGGGTAATTCCTGTAGAAAGCGGATCTAAGACTTTAAAGGATTCTATGAATGAAGCTATGAGGGACTGGATAACCAATGTAGAGGACACCCACTACCTGATAGGTTCTACTGCAGGCCCTCATCCATATCCCACAATGGTAAAACACTTCCAGACAGTTATTGGAAAAGAAACAAAGAAAGATATCCTTGAAAAAGAAGGTGAACTTCCAGATGCAGTAATAGCATGTGTGGGTGGTGGAAGTAACTCCATGGGAATATTTTCAGAATTTATAGACGATAAAGAAGTAGAACTTGTAGGTGCTGAAGGAGGAGGAGACGGTTTAGAAGGTAAACACGGTGCAACACTCAGTGCAGGTACTGAAGGAATCCTCCACGGGTCTTTATCTTTTGTTCTTCAGGATGACCATGGACAGATCTCTGAAGCCCATTCCATATCTGCAGGGCTGGACTATCCCGGCGTAGGTCCTGAACATTCATATTTAAAAGTTACAGGACGTGCGAAATACGGCCCTATTACAGATGAAGAAGCATTTAGAGCATTTAAGATGTTATCAAAATATGAAGGTATCATTCCGGCACTTGAAAGTTCACATGCTGTTGCAATGGCTGAAAAATACGCTAAAGAGAATCCCGGAAAAACAATAGTTGTAAACCTCTCAGGAAGGGGAGATAAAGATGTTAATATAATCGCAGACTTTATGGGGGTAAAATTATGAACATAGAAAGCTACGAAGCAGCATTCGAGAGAACTAAAGCAAAAAAAGAAGGTGCATTTATTCCATTCGTAGTTGCAGGCGACCCTGATTTTGAAACATCCCTCGAAATTGTGAAAGTTTTTGTAGAAAATGGTGCTGATGCGCTTGAAATTGGTTTCCCATTCAGCGATCCTGTTGCTGACGGGCCTACAGTTCAACTAGCAGACATAAGAGCACTCGAAGCCGGGATGACTGCTGAAAAGGGTTTTGAATTTATAAGAAGGATTCGTGAATTTACTGATGTCCCTGTTGGAGTTCTTACATACTACAATTTAATTTACAAAATGGGTCTCGATAAATTTTACGAAATGGCCAGAGATAATGGTGCAAATGCCATACTTGCAGCAGATTTACCTCCTGAAGAGGCAGATGATGCCCTGGAAGCAGCAGCAAAGAATGGTGTTCAACAGATCTTCATGGCGGCACAAACCACAAGTAACGAGAGGTTACAAGCGATAACAAAAATGTGTTCTGGTTTCCTCTACGTGGTTGCAGTTATGGGAACCACCGGTGCAAGATCTGAAATTAAAACAACCACAGTTGAACTCATAAAAAGAATAAAAAGCCACAGTGACATTCCAATAAGTGTAGGATTTGGTATTTCAAAGCCAGAACACGTTAAAGAAGTTATTAATGCCGGTGCTGACGGCGCTATTGTTGCAAGTGCTATATTGAATATAATAACTGAAAACCTTGAAAATAAAGAAGAAATGCTGCAAAAAGTTGGAGAATTCTGCACTGAACTTAAAGAAGCTACTAAAAGTTAAAAAGTGATTTTTATGATATCTGAGTGTATAAAGAAGGTCACTTCATTTCAGGATCTAAATGAAAAAGAAGCTTATGAATGCATGACTCAAATAATGAATGGTAATACGAGTGACGTTCAAACAGCTTCCTTTTTAACTTCCCTTTCCATGAAAGGTGAAACAGTTCCAGAAATAACTGGTTTTGTAAAGGCCATGCGTGAAGTTTGTGTACCAGTATCACCTAAAATAAATGCCCCTCTTGTAGATACATGTGGTACTGGGGGAGATACATTAAAAACGTTTAATATAAGTACCATTTCAGCAATAATAGCTGCGTCCTGCGGGGTTGTAATAGCCAAACACGGTAACAGAAGCATAACAAGTAAATGCGGTGGTGCAGATATACTGGAAGCCCTTGGTGTAACCATAGACAGTGAGGCAGAAGAAGTAGAAAAAAGTATGGAAAAAGCAGGCATTGGATTTATGTTCGCCCCCAACTTTCACCCTGCAATGAAGTACGTGATGCCTGTGAGACGGGAGCTTAATATAAGGACAGTCTTTAACATCCTGGGCCCACTTACATCACCGGCAAATGCAGATATTCAACTCCTTGGAGTTTTTGATCCAGACTATGTTGAGCTGGTGGCCAATGTACTTAAAAATTTAGGTGTAAAAAAAGCCATGGTAGTTCACGGGTTTGACAGCTATGGAAATCCTGCAATGGATGAGATATCAACACTCGGAAAAACCAAAGTAGCCATCCTTGAAAACGATGAAATCAGTATTAAAGAAATTTACCCGGAGGACTTTGGTATTCAAAGAACCCGTGAGGAACTGATAAAAGCATCATCAGATATCGACGAAAATATGCAGATTGCAGTTGATGTCCTTAAAGGTATGGAAAGAAATGAAACTGAAAAGGCAAGACTTGATTTATGCCTCACAAATGCGGCTGCTATCCTCTTTATAACTGGAATTGTGGATAATTTCAGAGATGGAGTAAAAATAGCTCGAAAGTCAGTTGAATCAGGGGCTGCTCTTAAAAAGCTTTATGAATTTGTAGAAAATAACTAATAAATCATGAATGCAAATAAAAATCAGTTTAAAAAGTAGTATGCAAAAACAGGAGATGCTTAAGAAGACTTTAAAAAAAAATATAATAAAATGAGGTAATTGATTACCATCATTGCTCCAATCTATAATATGGAACATCTTGAAATATAAATTTTTTTATAATCAAAAATCACATTTTTTTATTAATATTGTAAAAGCTTAAACAATGTTTAGTTTATTAAATAAACCTTCTCATTTCTTTTTATTTAACTAATTTTCCATTATAATTCGTGTTATTATAAATAAATAAATTTAAAATAATCCTATACATTTTAAGGGCTAAGTCTTAGATTAATCTTTTTTAGAAACGTACAAAAATTCATCTCTCAAACTTAAGGTCAAAATTTAAATTCAATTTAGTAAATTACCTCTAAATATATGTATTCAAGCAAAATTACTCTAAATAATCACATCATCACATGTTTAAAAAAATCATTAGTACAAAGATTAGACTAATTGAGATACTGAAACTCTTAAAATAAGGAATAATTACACATATTGACCAGGGGCACTCCCCCTAAGGTATCTGGAGTTTAAGGGAGTGTCCCTAAATGGTGGTGCTTATTTTTTAGTGGTCAATACACCAGAACTTATGAATGAAAATTACGAAACATGCAATTATGTGCTGTAAATCACATTAACAATAAAATGAAATTAATTTAGCTCCAGGAGGTAATTATTACCAATGAATGGAATTTAATTTACATATTAAATATTATTATCTTTGTGATTATAGAAATTTAATTTTTAAGCTGTACAAGCTCTATATTTAATGTTAATATCCATCCTTATAAAATTAGATATAAGTGTATTTGTGAAAAAGTGTCATATTTATAAATTAAATCACTTAATAATAAAAAAAAGTTAATTTATCATGAAAAAAGTATTGAATTTTAAATGATCACTCTATTTTTAAAACAGCACCATTTAAACAATATTAACACTGTTCTCTTTTATTTTATTATAAAAATATCCAAAACTGCAGCCATGTAAAAACAAAGCCACTGACAGCACCGACAACAACCTGTGCTGGAGTATGCTTGTTAAGGTAAATACGGCTCCACATCACCATAAGTAGTGGAAATAAAAATAAAAGACCAGGATATCCAAAGATATATATCATAGCTGCTGTAGGTCCGGCAACACCCATAGAATGAAGGCTGATTTTCCAGAAAAAAGTTATAAATATGGTCAGCAATGCATTTGAAAAGTAACAGAACATCAATACAGTAACAGCAGCAGGTGCTCCTGCAATAAAAAGTGTAATTACTCCAATAAGGTATGATACAACCCCAAAAAGCAGTGGAAGTGTGCGTTCATCCTTATCTGTTATGTCAAAATCCAGATCTTTATTTTTTACCCACATCCAAACAGCTGTAAATGGTAAAACAGTTGCAAAAAGCAGTGAAAGTAATGTAAATATTAAAAAATTAGTTCCACCAGTTACAAAATAATTTAAAATGATGAACACAGGTATAGTGATTATTATAGGTTGTACAAGACTTGAAACAGATCTTGCAAAGTCATATTTAGGTTCAATATTAGAATTAATAAATCTCATGGTAATACCTATTAGAGCTGATATCCCACTTTTTAATTTTATATTTATTAAATTTATCTATTTTAATTATTAATTGATGATTAATATTTTATAGTAAACCATTTTTATAGTAATTTTATATTATTATCCGATAATTCATGTTTTAAGCCGTTCCTTATGCTTAAAATTCAAACAATAAGTTAATAACTAATTAAATTGAAGTATATAGATATAAAGATCATAATTCAAGAGGCATAATACTCACGTGCCGACTAATTTTAAATAGCTCCATATAGATTAATTAAACGTGAAAATGTCATTATGCATACTTATCATGTTAATTCTTTCAATTAAAATCGCTAAAACTAGAATTAGTTAAATATTTCCAAAAGATCCATTAAGATTTAGTGTTAAATTTAATTAATTAAGTTAACCTCAGTCTAATGAAATTCGAGCAAAATAGGGAATTTTCATAGATATTAATAAAAATTAAAGAATATTTAGTATTCTTTATTAAAAGGAAATGGGCCCGCTGGGATTCGAACCCAGGGCCTCACGGTTATCAGCCGTGCGCTCTAACCATGCTGAGCCACGGGCCCCATTTGATTTATAGAAACAAATTATTTCACTTATGCAGTTTTACAATTTGAAATCTGCAAAGGGGTAGATTCAAGATTTAGTCTTCATCCTATATAAGCTTTACGCCTAAATTTAGATTTTTTT
>JAEYQZ010000075.1 GCA_023409695.1 Methanobacteriota archaeon
CAGAAAAGCTTGAACTTGATTATAAAACAGTCCAACACCACATGGGAGTTTTAGAAGAATCAGGTGTTGTTACATCAAGTGGGGAAAAATACGGCAGATTATACTTCCTTTCAGATAAAATGGAAGAGAACTATGATACATTTCACGAAATATGGTCCCAATTTCAGAAAAAATAGATTAAGAGGTTAAAAATGATATCGCCCGACTTTTTAAATGTTATAATAATCTTCAGTAAAATACTTGGAATTGGAAACATATTCCTGTTAACAGGACTGCTGTATATTTACTGGAGAAGTTATAAAGAAATGAAATCCAAATATACTCTAGGATTACTTTTCTTTGCATCATTTTTCCTGTTTCAAACCATAGCATTAGCAGTAGCACTCTTTTCTATAAAATGGTTTGTAACTGAGTTTTTCATCGTGTTGCTGGAATTTATTGCACTTTCAATACTCCTGAAAATAAGCTGGGAAAGATGATTTATTATTATCAGTCAAGTGCAAAAATATTTAGACTATTTATTCGAATGAAATTGTGAAATATTGAATTTAATCAATTAACACCATTACCATTGGACTTACAGATTGTAAGTTCAATTAATTGTGCTCTGACTATAAAATCACGATATGATTAAAAACCATTAAGTTCAATATATCCAAAAAATATTTATACCAAATCAGAAATATAATTTTTTTTACAGTCCCTTGGGGTAGTGGTAATCCTGTGAGGCTCTGGACCTTTCGACGGCGGTTCGACTCCGCCAGGGACTACTCTTTTTTAATGGTTTAATTTGCTTAATCTTAAAAAAAAAGAAAATAAAAGTTTTTTTATAGTTCTGCTATAACAAGCATTTCATAGTCTTCTGTAGTTAACGCGTCTTCTCTACTGTAATTTCCAATTTTAGATCCCAATATATCAATTTTACTGAAATTCAGTGATTTAAGGAGCCATGTAATTTCAGAAGGTACATAATAGCGTTCATTGCAATTTAAAACCATAGGATTTCCATCATCATCTTCCACTTCAAAGGTAGATATATCACGGAAAGTCATGAGATCAAATGAATTCCCTTCACTCACGCCTTCCACCGCATTGGAATTGATGAAATCTTTAACTGAATGAAATAAAGGATAAAGACCATTTAAAGTGGTAAATATCAATTTTCCATTCTCTTTTAATGCGTTAGCAGCGTTCTTTAAAATTTCAAAGTTCATCTCATCAGTTTCCATTAAAGAAAATGCCCCTTCACAAAGCATAATTACCAGATCAAACTCGTCTTTAAAATTCAGTTTTCTGGCATCTGCCTGCTGAAGATTCAAATTTACAGCAGCTTTCTGGGCTTTTTCCCTTGCTTTGGCAAGCATAGATTCTGAAAGATCAATTCCTGTGACGTTGTAGCCCCTTTTTGCAAGCTCTATGTCATGCCTGCCGGTTCCACATCCAATATCAAGGATTTTACAGTTTTTATCATAATTTATCTCTTTTTCGATAAAATCCACTTCTCCAAGGGTTCCCTGGGTGTAAATTTCATTTTCATATTTATTAGCGTAGTTTGTAAATAGTTCTTCGTACCATTGTTTCATTTTAATCAGTCCTAAGTTAATACTAATATGATCTAAAAATAATCCCATTTAATACTTTCTAAGATCAAATAGAGATTATTTAATTAAAAAATAGAGTTTCAGTGCGGTTACCTCAACCCAAATCCATGGCACTGCAAGAAAAGCTCTTTGAGCGATTCCCTGATAATCACTGAAGTCAGACATTACAACCTTAAGTACTAAAACCAAAATAAGAGACAATAATCCACTAATCAGCGAATAAATTCTATATTTACCCCAAATGGAGTCCTCAGCATTTTTTAATCCTCTCCAGATCAGCAGTTGGGCTGCTATAATTGTGACAAATGCAGTTGCACTTACCAGATTATGCGGAACCTGAGACAGATAATCCTCAGGAAATACTCCTGCCAGCAGTATACACAATCCAAATATTGCAACAAGCCATACACCAGCTTTCAAAGCCTTCCTTGGTGGATATGGCAATCCGCTGCGAAGCCCAAATGCAAAAAAGATGGATAAAATACCAAAAATGGCAAAATTAATATTCTGAAGCACTGCATTAGGGCCAACGCCAAGATCACTAACAAAATTGTAAATTTGGCTATAACCAGGCCTTAAAAAACTTTCGATAATTACTAAAATTGTAAATAGAATCGGTGCAATGATACCGCAGAGAGCAAAGAATCGTTGCTTTTGTATAGAAACCTCATATTTATTCATTTTTAGTTCCCCATTGTATTCATTTTCCATGGTTTTAGACGAGGTATCCACCTTGGAACATTTTTCTTATACAAGATGTAATCATCACCAAACCGTTTTACGAGTCCCGGCTCCTCCGAATATACAAAATAGACATGATTCACAATAAAAAACAGGGCAAATAGTATGAACAGTTCAATTGAAGCAAAAATTAACGCTTCACCAAGAACAATCATTAAAACACCGCTTATCATTGGATTTCTGACATATCTATATGCCCCTGCAACCACCAGCTTTTTTGGAGGATCCCACGGTGCCAGTGTACCTTTACCTATTCTAAAAAATGCCTGGTTTGTATAAATTACAAATCCTAACCCTAAAACTATTAAAAAAGTACCTATTGCCAGCATAGCTCCAGATAATGCTGAATCAAAAGCCAGCAAGTGATTGTTGAAACCTAAAATAACAAGTACAGGTATTATGACTGTAATAGTAACAGGTAAAATCAGCGAAAATAATGTTCTTATAAGTAACTTCATTCTTTTCCCTCAAATGAATATTGTCTTTATAAAACTTAACAATTTCCATTTTCAGACATTATAAAAGAAAAAAGTAAATTTTCCAAAAATAAGCAAAATAAATTACAGATTATTTTTTTATCTCTTCTAATATTGATTTTACTTCAGAGGTATTTCCCCAAAGACACTTATCTCCTATTTCATGATATCTCTGGAATCCTCGCGCCATACAGTTCTGGCAGAACCACAAATGTTCGCATTTTCCACATATTTCAGGCCGGGGATCTTCTAATTCAACCAGCTTTTTAAAAATGTTTTTTGAGAAGGAATATGTCATATTACTGTCACATGAGCACCCTAATGAAATATCATTTGAATTGGACAGAGGGCACATCTTCATTTTTCCACTTGGAGTTAAACATAAAAATTCGCTGAATGCACCGCAGTTCAGTCTATTTTCACTTTTTTTGTTAAGTATGGGAATAATTTCATCGTTATTTTCAAATAAAAAGTCATTAAACTCTTTTTTAGCAGATTTTAACTGTTCTTCTAGCTGTTTTCTTAATCCTGTATTTTCTGGAGGAAATATAATATCATGATACTGGCCACGGCCCACTGGAAGCACGGTGGATGTCATCATAGAATTGGCTCCCAGTTCTTTAGCCAGCGCAGTTGTGGATGAAATCTGGTCCATGTTTAGTGGTGTTATATTCATGGCAGATTGGACCTTAAACCCATTTTCACTTAACATTTTAATGGCTTTTTTGGCATTTTCGAAAGCTCCTTCTTGGCCACAGAACCAATCAACATATTCAGAATTATCCCCATGTAAATCAACTTGGAAAGCTAATTTGTCTTTATACTCGCTGAGAGATTCAATGTGACTTTCCTCTAATAAATATCCGTTTGTAATAACGTTGACTGAAGTAAAATTACAGGTACAGTATTTCACTATGGGGATAAAATCAGGGTGAGTTAATGGATCTCCACCAGTTAGCTCAATTTTAGATGTCCCCAGATGATTTAATTCATTTAAAATCTTTATTAGTTCATCTGTATTCCAGAATTCGTCTCTTTTTGGGCTACTGTTAATATAACAATGTTTACATGAGAAATTACAATTGTATGTAAGTTCAATAGAGACATTGATAGGTGTTGGAATTTCCCAATTTCCAGTTGATTTAAAATTTATTTGTTTTGGTTCACTCAACATACTTATAATTGGTTCTGAATTTTCCAGATAAGATTTAACAGTTTCAAATAGAGAATCTGAATCTTCCTTGTCATAAAGAGCAAGTTCTCTGACTATCTCTTCCAAATTAGTCTTACCATCGCATTTATCAATTATTCTTGCGGCATCTTCATTAATTACATAACCTTGAACTTTATTCTTTGCAGAAGAATAAATAAATCCATATCCTGGATCTTTGTGAAGCACATACCCATCTTTTAACAGGGGAAATATTTTACTCGATGACATCAATTCACCTCTTAAAACCAAAAAGGAGATGTTAAGTCATCTCCATATTTTTTATTAATTCAAAACAGTCTGGCCAGACTCATTATACCGAGGAATTTCTTAATTTAAAACATTAACAAAGTATAACATATTGAAGATTTTACCACTGTTTCAGGTTTCATATTTCTCACCTTTTTAACTCCAATTGATTCATAATTTTAAATTTAAATTATCATGTAATTCAATACCATATGAATTAAAAGATCAACCATATGGCTGTACACCAATTCACTTCTACCACTGTTGCAGGTTTCATATTTCTCACCTATTGCATCTCTAATTCGGTCCATAACTTTATTTTAACTATTATCTGTCAAATTATATTACTAACTTACTTATGCTCTATTAAACGGAATCTAGCGTTCCTAGAACATGAATAATGTGTAACATATGGAAGTTTTTACTACAGTTTCAGGTTTCATATTTCTCACCTCCCGAAATATTAATCAATTCGTAACAATTTTTGTGATTGCCTGTGAATTGACACTCTTAATGTAAACGTTATACTATATAAATTTTTCTATTGAGATGAAATAAAACAAATTATAATGATTAAAAATGTAATTAAATATACTAAAATTCACTTAATATCATATAAGCGTCGAATACACCTTATTTACAAAATAATAGCAGTATAATCAATAAAATTTTATGTGCTAAATATTCGCCATAATCTTATTTATAATTCAAATATTAATTATAATACATTCATTGTATTATTTTAAATTATTTAACATGTTATTTATAATAATAACTGGTTTTGATCCTACTATTAAAATTTAATCCATCATAAACTGAATTTTATCATAACAATATGCATCTATATTCATATTGCGCTTAATTTTTCATTTAAAATAAGATAATAATAGAAAAAAATATTAAATAAGTTAATTTCCCTAACTGTATTAAATAGTCTGTTTTCTCTTTCCTTCTCCCTCTTTAATTCTTTCATAATTTTGTCCCACTTTTAATCCAACCATGGATAAACCTAAAGCAACAACAATTATAGTAGATATAGCAAGCAGATCTGTTCCTACATCACCCAGACTAAATCCCTTAATTACAATACCCTGCATAGCATCCAGACCATAGGTTAATGGAAGACAGTATGACAGCAGCTGGATATAATAGTCGAATCTAGCAACTGCTATGAATAAACCTCCAAATAACACCTGCAGAATAATGATTAAACCAAATAAACCAAGAGCTTGTTTTTCAGTTCGTGTAACTGCAACTGCAAGAATACCTAATGAGACCCCTGCCAGAGCAATCAGCAGCATTATGAGTACAGTGCTGCCTATATCCCCAACAATGGTAACTCCCATAACATAAATAACATAGACCAACACCATTAAAGCTGCAATAAACGCGAATATGCTGAGCCCTACTATATAAGCTGCAACAGCTTTAACTGGAGATAAAAACATTTTACTAAATTTACTACTATTTTTATCTCTTAGTACTGTAAATAATCCGATGATTGTTGAAATCAGCAGAGTAACAAGTGCCATTATGTGGTATATGAAAAGATTGGTAAAGCTCAAACCTTCTCCATAGAAGCTTTCACTGCTAATTTTCAAAGGCATTACTGTATTACCGCTTTTTGCAGCCACTGCCATTGTAGAATTAAGTAAAGCGCGGTTTACAAGTGCACTTTTTACCTGATCAGTACCTTCAACCTGCAGAGATACCTCAGGAGTCTTTTTCATAGCCAGATCCCTCGTGAAATTCTCAGGGAAAACTATGGCCGCATCAATAGATCTATCTTTAAAATCACTACTTATCTCATTTTGGCTAATGGAAGTCACGTTAATATTTTCTTGCCCTTTGAGTTCTTCAATTATACTGGAAGCAGCATTTACATTTCCCAAACCCTGATCTTGATTTACGACTCCAATATTTACAGTATCTACAGTACCCGCTATCGTTACCATATATCCTAGTACTATCATGATAATAATTGGCCCAAATACTGCCATTCCAATTGGAACTTTCCTTTTAAATCCATTTTTAATGACATTAGCAAGCATACTGCCAAAGCCTTCATTTTCCATCATATCTCCCCCTCTCTTGAATATAAACAATCTAATTCAGTATTTTCAAATCCCGAAATTCTCAACTCAATAGATCAATACCAAGAATAAATAAAATAAAATAAATTTATATATTTATTGTCACTAAGATAGTATAAAATGAAACAATATTAGAGTAAGGTGACATAAATTGACTGTAAATAAAAATACAATAGAAGCCCTAAAAAATTTAGGACTTTCCGATTATGAAACAAAAGCATATATAGCCAATATATCGCTTATCAGTGCTACAGCGACTGAAATTAGTCTTGAATCAAATGTACCCCGTTCCAAAATATATGAAATTCTCAAAAGCCTTGCAAAAAAAGGTTTTGTCGAAATAGAGAAGGGTAAACCGTTAAAGTTCAACGTTGTGCCTCCTCATGAAATTTTTGAAAAGTCAAGGAAAGAAATTAAAGAACGACTCGATGATGCAGAAACTGAACTGAACTTCATCTATGAAAACCAGATTCCCAAAGTTCCAGCGCCCATATGGCTGGTAAATGGTCCTGAAAAAAATGTAAACAAAGAACTTGAAATCATATCACGCGCTAAAAACTCGCTTTTTATTTTAGGGGGTTTTATGTTCCAAAATGAAATCCCAGAACTCAAAGAAAGACTAAATAAAGTTATTAAAAGAGGAGTAACTACAAAAATTGTAGCAGCTCCTTCCTGCGTTATCGATAACGATAAAATTGATATAGTAAAAGAAATAGGTGAACTGGACTGCGAAATGAAGATATTTCAGGTGCCTCATATTAAAATAGTAATTAGAGACGAAAAAGAGATGATTATAACCTTCTGTAAGCGGATAGAAAATAATCTAATATCCCAAACTGCCATAGGAATATGGAATCAACATAACGAGTTTGTCGAAACCATAAGCGGAGTTTATAATTTCATATGGACAGTTGAACCATTTAGTAACCCGACAGCTCTTAAAAAGCAAAATAAAAAGTAGACAAATATACCATCAAAACCTTGAGGCATGTTTATGAGCTTAAATCCGTTTAGTGCATTCTTAAAGACAGTTAAATATTTTATAACAAAGAAAATACGTTTTCCAAAGAACTGTTTGCATAAAACAATTACAATGGAAGATAAGCAGCAGTTTAAAGTTTTCAGGCATGCTGTAATGAGTACAAAATTAAATGGACAAAATGCGGCTATTTTTAAAGTTAGATTTCATTTAGCCGGCATGTCCCCTGAGAAAAATAAACCATTTTCAGTTATACCCATGCTTTTTATACTCGGATTACCGGGATTTAGAGCTAAATTATGGACACTTGATGAAAAAAGTGGAGATTTTCAGGGTATTTATCAGTGGGATAGTTTGAAAGATGCCCAAAATTACGCAAATTCCTTTGCTTTAAACTTCATGACATCTCGATCTGTCCCTGGCTCTGTTTCTTATGAAATTATTCCAAATACATCCCTTACCGAATATATTGGATCATTAAAGCTTTCTTGAATGCATTATAATAAAAATAAATAATTGATTTTATTCATCAATTCTTTCTATTTTAAAAGTCACCGGCCTGATAGCATCAGTGCAGCAAGCTATCATAGTTTTATCGTCTTTCATCCAACCATCAAATATATCTTTTGAGAAATTACCTCCTGAAAGCAAAACTGCAACAAATCTGTAAATATCATTCCATGCCCAGTCACAGAATCCCTCAGGTTTTTCAAACCCCGCCATAAATTCCTGTCCTTCCGTAAATGCAGGACAGGCAGTAACTTCGTTTTGACAGTACTCTTTTGCTAGGTCTTCATAAAGATTTTTCTTTAAAACAGTTATTTTGCATTTTGGAATCATACATATTCTCCAATTAGTTCTATATATTTAAGAAGATTTATAATCCACAGTTATTGTGGATTCTCTAATAGAAAGAATATATTCTGACACTTTAACATGTATTGGATGGGCTTGATAAGCATCAAGGTCTTTAACACTGTCAAACTTTGTTATAAGGGCTAAATCATAAGATCTATCTGAACGGGTGATATCTACACCTACTTCAATATCTTTCAATCCTGGAATTCTACCTTTCATATCTATCAGAATATCTCTGGCCTTTTCAATGCTTTCTATACTATTATCTTTCAATTTAAACAGAACTATGT
>JAEYQZ010000081.1 GCA_023409695.1 Methanobacteriota archaeon
TGTATGTACATCCTGCGTGTTTTTATAATCTTGAAGCGAGTTTCCAAACTCATTACCAATTTTACCATACCATACTATAGCTTCAACACTGTTTCCATATACTAAATATAATCTGGCATCTTTTCCTGCATTTTTATAGGATTGCTTTTCCCATACTTCAGGGTAACTAATTGAAAAGCCTTTTCCAGTAAAATTTTTCGTTTTAACACTGTTTGAGAGATAACTGTTGTTAAAAATTGACATAATCGATGGAAATATGTCATAATCCCTGGTGACATTTTGAATTTGATTACTATCACGTTTACCTGTAGATGCAGCAGTCACGTTAAAGTAAGCTGATGTAGAATTCAGTGGAACATAGAACTTCTGTTTAAAATATCCGTTGGAATCAGCCTTCAAAGTGATATTATTAATCACCGGATCATTAAAGGCGGTATCTACATAACTTTGAAGGTTAAGATTACTTCTTAAGGTCATATTTGACATGATATAAATAGTAGAGCCAGGATCGCTTTTACCTTCTAGTACAAGACTTTTATTCCCATAATTGAGTTCCTGTAATGGTTTAATTGAAAGAAATGTTAACGGGCGTTGTATTTCCATATCTTGGGAAACTTCATATTTTCCATGTACCTGTGAAACTACTGAAACTTTAGTATCAGTGACACTAAGTGGAATGTTAAGATTGTAACTAAAGCTACCGTTATCATCTACCTTAACTGGCACTTTATTTAAGTTCAAATCAGCATCATGTAAAAAAACTTGAGCATTTGGCTCTGAAGAACCTTTTATAGTATACTCAAGAGTGCTGCTATCTATTTGAGCGTTAGGTGTCTCTAAAGATAAGTAAGTAATATCAGGAACAAGTACTCCTGCCATTACAATGAACACTAAAGCGCCTATACAAAACGCACTTAATCCCAGCACTGCTTTATTAGTATTGCTCTGTCCTTTGAACCATTCTTTTAGTTTATCCATGTGATTCAAAATCCCTGATTTTGCAGTTTGGAAATTACAAATCTACAATTTTTTTTCTAGATTTGTAAACTCAAAACTGAAAAGCTTTGAGAATAATTTCCTCAACTCAAAATTCTATTTTTTATCTTCAAACTGTTATGTTTGAAATTTTTTAATTTAAAAAAGTTTAATATTTATATAGATATTCTGATATTTATCTTATCTGGTAAATATTGTTATTAGTTTTTACGTCCTTTCCTGTATTCATGTGTAAATTCAGCATCGTAGAGCTTGGAAGGGGTAATATCACCAGGATCAAGAACGTTACCTACCACTATAATCGCGGTCTTTTCAATTCCAGCTTCTTTAACTTTGGAACTGATATCTTTTAAAGTACCTTTAACAATCAACTGGTCATTCCATGAGGCCTTTTTAACAACTGCAACGGGGGTATCTTCAGGATAATGGGTTAAAAGATCAGAGACGACATTTTCAATCATTTGAATTCCTAAAAAGATACACATGGTGGCATTGTGTTTTGCAAGTCCTTTGATGGATTCTGATTCTGGTTTAGGGGTTCTACCTTCAGGTCGTGTTATAATAACTGTCTGTGACACTTCGGGCAGTGTTAACTCAGATTCAAGTGCAGCTGCCGTTGCAAATAAAGAGCTTACACCGGGGATAATCTCAAAGTTTATATTATTGTACCTTAAAAATTCAATCTGTTCCCCTATTGCTCCATATATGGATGGATCTCCTGTATGTACTCTTGCAATGATTTTACCCTGTTTTGTTTGTGTATCCATTATTTCCAGAATTTCATCCAGGTTCATGGAAGCGCTGTTATATATTTCAGCTGTTTCTTTAGCTACGCTTAAAACTTCTTTATTTACAAGTGACCCTGCATAAATTATAATATCTGCATTTTTTAATGCATTCTGGCCTTTAACGGTTAAAAGTTCAGGATCTCCAGGTCCTGCACCTATAAATATTACTTTTCCTTCCATTTTATTCACTTCTTTTTAAGTTTACATTGTTTTTAATTGTGATAGCTTCAAATGGGCATTTTTGGACGCAAATTGAACAGTATCCACATGAATTTGCATTAATTTCTACTTTACCATTTTCTTTGATCTTAATGGTTTCATCCCTAAGGGGGCATACTTCATAGCAGATATGGCTGCAGTTATCTCCGCCCTGGCAGATTTCTTCACAGACGACAGCGGATTTTGCTGCAAATCCAAGTTCTCTCTTTACAGCTTCTTTGATCCTGTAACCTGCAATATGTAATAATGTATCTCCAATTTGAGGATCAACTTCCATAGATGCTAAACATGGATAATTGTGGTACTTACCCCCCGCCTCAAATTCGGCTTCATCAACAGGCACATTTTTTAATTTTTCTGCCACAAACCATGTTGAACCGCAGGGAGCGCCTCTTTTAACTTCAACATGCCTTATTAGATTATCAGCTTTAATTTCAAGTTCTGGCTTTCCAAAGGATTCTACAAATTCATCTATATATTTATCTCCAACCGGCTCAAGTGAACAGAATGGCTTTGGAAACACTATTCTGGCATCATGTGTCTCACTTTCTATTTCCCTCTGGAGGCCTGCTGGAATTTGTTTTGGATCATGTATTGGGACAATTATAGATTTTGCTCCACTTTTAGATGCAACGGGAGGTATAATCATATTTATATCTCCATATAATCCAATAGAAATGATCAAATCTGCTTCAGGAATATTATCTGGAACATATTTGGTGATATCATCTATAAATTCAGGTAAATCTCCAGGAACTTCGTGTATTCCTACTATGGAAGACGCAAGTCCCATTTTGGATATATAATTTATAATACGTGAACCATACTTCCCAGATGTTAGTATAAATATATTCATTTTTAGCCTCTGAAATTTAAAAATGATATTAGATTTATTCCCTTTTAAAGTTATTTACTTGTTTTATGAAATTAGGATGTTTTATACACTAATTAAAAGAGAATTGGTTAATTGTATGATTATTTTTATATAAAAATATAGCTAAGTTCTACTTTTAAATATTGTATTTATGTATTTGCAGTTTGAACTTTACATACTATAAAATCATTGTTTTCATACACTATTTTTGCATACTTTGGTATAATCTGGTGAATATCTTTACTGAAATATATCAGTCCTCCAGGCTCTGCACGATAAGTCTGGTTATTTGAAGAGAACTTTAACCTTTTGTCATATACAAGGTAACCTATATTCCCTTTAATCAGTGATGATTGATTGGCTTTACCGATCAACACGTGGTTATACCGTGAGAGAGGCTGTCCTGTATCTGCTACTAAAAACATTCCCGAATAATAATTGGATATCACAACTCTTTTGTTTTTATCTCCATTTTTACTGAACCAGTTGGCTAAATCTACTTCAGATGCAGATGGCGGTGCTATACTTATGGTTCCAAACTCTGTTTGAGCACCAAAAGTAGCTATTTTAGGGTTACTTGCTATTAATGCGCCGTTTATCGTTGCGAATAAGAATATTGCCCCTAATAATAAATGTCCTAATGGTAAACTTGATATTTTCTTTTGTTTTATCCATTCGTACGCTTGATACAGACCGAAGCCGCCTAATATTGAGAGAGGTATCAGTATATAAATAAGGACTCTGTAAGATACCATATTAAGTCCAAACCAGTTTATCTTACTGAATATAAACATGGCAGCTATCCATACTATTAAAAGAACAACTTTATCTTTCATTGTTTTTGCTAAATTTAATTTATATGTGGCTACTGCACCAATAAATGCAAAGATTAGAGCTATAATGCCTAACTGCCATATATAATGAATTAGATCTAAAGGCTGGTTGTAACTGTATGAAATTGAGTCTTTATAGCCAGTTACAGCACCTATTCCATTTTGCAATATATTGTGAATAATGTTTGGATCTAGAATTAGAACGAATAGTGATGCAATAGCTGCTGCACAAACAGGAGGTAATATCCATGCAATATAATTCTTAAAAACATGTATATCTTTATTTAAAATGGATTTAACAATAATAAAAGATGTTATTGCTAAAAATAATAAAAACGCAGCTGATTGATGGATTAATACCATGAAAATGAAGAGTATTCCAGATAGTAGGGCATATTTATATGTATCTCTTTTCAGGGACATATAAAATAAATATACTGCAATAGGGAAGATGATCAATGCTATATTTTCCGGAATAGGTAAAACTATCCTGTTAACAAGATTACTTGATAATATTAAAAAACCTGCAGAAACTCCTGCAGTTAATCCATAAAATTTGTATCCTACATATGAGACTGATAATACAATGCCTGCTGCTATTAAAGGCTGTAAATACTGTGCTATCAGGAAATAATTCATTTTTGTAATGTATTCTATAGCTGCAATAAATAAATGGAATAATGGGACATATCCTATTTTTTGTGGCCCATTTTGTAAACTAATCAGTGGATCTGTAAGTGTAAACCCGTACTGGGCATATACTTCTGCAATATGTATATGGTGGATGATGTCCCAGCTTAAAGGCCATCCATATTGTAATGTTGGGATAAGCCCTATACAAAATGCTATAATAGATGGAATAATAATTAAAAGATTCTTATTAACATTTTTATGATTGAACATTACACTAAATATAGTAGTTTTCCTATAAAAAACATGTCTAATAATATGTTATA
>JAEYQZ010000110.1 GCA_023409695.1 Methanobacteriota archaeon
AATTATCCCTTATTTTCATCTCGTCTATAACATAAAGGGGAGTGTCATATTTTTCTGTGAGTTCTACAGCATCTGCTCCACCGATGCTTAAATTTCCTTTTTCATTTGTTTTAAGATCAAATTGCATCATAATCCTCCAAAATTCACTTTGAATTTTGTCCAAAAGTTTTGGGGTTCTAAAATTGTTAGTTTGTCAACTTCAACTTCGATTTTGAAATCCAAAAAAGAAGTAAACATTAAATTTATTCTCTTTCTACTATAAAAATGTTTTATGTTTGAGTTGAAAAAATGGAAAATTAACTGGAATTTGTGATATTTATTGAAAATAAATTAGTGTTTTGGAGATATTAGTGGAATAAAGAGTGAAAAATAGTTGAGATTTTGAATTTGGATCTAGCATTGATTTTTATTGACGATAAAATGATTCAAATAATAAAAATATGATGTAAATATAAATTTAAATAATATTTTGAGTGCCCATAAAAATTTTTATAGTGTAATGGCATATATTAATCATTTAAAAGTATAATAGTTGATTTTTTAGTAATTAAATTATAAAATGAATTAAATTTAGTATTATATAACTAAAATAAATGATATTTAAGCTATTTTTATATAAATATTATAAATTTTTGAGATATATAATATTTAAGAGAGTATAAGTATGTTGAAGTAGGTATAAGAATAGTGATACTGTTATATCAATAATTTTATCTGTTGTATCTGGAGCAGCATATCCTTCAGTTAAAATATTCTTAAATCTGTGATAAATCAATTAAAATATTGTTCATAAGAGGTAGTTAAATGAGAACAGGTTCAAAAATGATGATTATAATTGGTTGTATTGCTATAGTTATGGGATTACCCTCATTTTTATTATATGGTGAATTGTTAATTAGCATATTCCTTATATTAGGAGGGATACTCTCGATTATAATTGGAGTATTTAATAACAAAGGTTATTATAATAACTTTAGTTATGCGGCTATTTTTAGCGTAATTGCACTATGGGGATTAACATTACTTTATATTTTCTTATTTAGAACCAATGAATATTTAGGAGATATGGGTTTTTTTTATATTCTAGTTGGACTTTTTATATTGCTCATGATCGTTTTTGGTGGAAGTTATGTTCGTAGACGTAAAAAGCTTGATTTATGAAAATAAGTTAAATTGATGGTTTTAAAATTTGAAAATAAGAAAAAGAAAAATATCCTTAAAAAAATAAAATTTAAGAAAGGTCGCTTAAAATAGTCTCTAAAACACATGTAACTGTGTCTATCTGACCTTTATCTATGTTAAGCGGTGGTAAGAACCTTAAAACATTACCCGCTGTACAGTTTATAAGAACACCCTGTTCTCTTGCAGTGGTCACGATATTGGAACAGTCAATATCTATTTCCATTCCAATCATTAAACCGGCGCCACGTACGTCTTCAACTATTCCGTACAGTTTTTTCTGCTCGTTGAGTTTGTACATAAAGTAATCTCCCATTTCTTTTGCTTTTTGAGGAAGATTCTCTTCGATTATAGTTTCAATTGACGCTTTTGCAGCGGCACATGCAAGTGGGTTTCCACCGAAGGTTGCTGCATGGTCTCCAGGTTCAAATGCATCTGCTACTTCTTTTTGGGCGAGTACTGCACCTATTGGGAATCCTCCACCTAAAGCTTTAGCAACGGTGGTTATATCTGGAGTTACACCGAAAAGGTCGGATGCAAACATTTCTCCAGTCCTTCCAAATCCGGTCTGCACTTCGTCGAAGATTAAAAGAACGTCGTTTTCAACACAGAGTTCTTTAAGATCTTTTAAATAACCTACTGGAGGTACTATGACTCCTCCTTCACCCTGTATTGGTTCAACCAGAACTGCTGCTGTGTCATCGGTTATGGTTTCCGCAACAGCTTCAATATCTCCGAAAGGAACATGTGTAAACCCTGGAGATAATGGTTCAAATCCCTTTTTGTATTTATGCTGGCCGGTAGCTGTAATCATGGCAAGAGTTCGTCCGTGGAATGAATTTTCCATGGCTATTATTTCACCGTTTCCTGTAAATTTCCGTGCGAGTTTCACGGCCCCTTCATTTGCTTCTGCACCGCTGTTACAGAAGAATGCTTTATCGTGCGGAGAAACCTCAGTAAGCAGTTTTGCTAATTCTACCTGTTCCTGTGTATAATAAATATTGGAACAGTGAATCATCCTTTTAGCCTGGTTACAGATGGCCTCTACAACCTTTGGATGTGAATGTCCTACGTTGTTTACGGCAATCCCTGCAAAACAGTCAATATATGTTTTACCTTCCACGTCCCAAACTACAGATCCCTGTCCCTTTGCAAGGGCTAAAGGATACCGTCCGTACGTTTGCATGACGTATTCTTTATCTAAAGCCATAATCTCTTCCGTATTCATTAAATCACCTTCGTAATCAAAAACCCTCGAAAAATCTCCGATTTTTCGGGGCACCAAAAAATGCTCCGAAAATCCTACGGATTTTCGAGAGATTTTTTGAGTGAGTATAAAATTTTATTATCTAATTGAAATTTATTTTACTAAATTAATTTGTTTTGTCCACTATTAAATCATCCGGAAAATTTAAAAATTTTATGGGTCTAAATAATAAAACATAATTTTAAGTTGATCATTTTATTTTTTTCAAACATATATCTGTTAATTTAAAGATTAAATGTAGTTAAATTCATATATTATATGACAAAATATCTATCTTAATATCTCATTAAACATTATTTCAGGTGAGTAATGCAGAAATTCAGAAAGTGATTTAAACACGCTTTCTACAAATTTGAATTTAATAAATAATTTTAAAACTTTTTACTTGATTATAAATTAATCACTGGTGAAAAAATGAAAAAAGCGATAATTGAAACTGATAAAGGAAATATAGAGCTCGTACTTTTTGATAAAGAAGCTCCAAATACAGTAGCTAACTTTGAAAAACTTGCAAAAGAAGGATTTTACAATGGTCTGACATTCCACAGGGTGATCCCTAATTTTGTCATCCAGGGCGGATGTCCTAAAGGAAATGGAACTGGTGGACCAGGTTACACTATAAAATGTGAGATTAACCCCCATAAACACGGTGCAGGGGCTCTTTCCATGGCTCATGCAGGTAAAGATACCGGTGGCAGTCAGTTCTTCATTACCCATTCCCCACAGCCACACCTTGACGGAGTACACACCGTTTTTGGTAAAGTTGTTAAAGGAATGGATGTTGTAAACAAAATAGAACAGAACGATGTAATGAATAAGGTTACCGTTTTCGACGAATAACTTTATTTCCTCAAAATTTTTGATTTTGCGGCTCTTGAATGCGAAGCATTCAGAGCACTAAAAAATTTTAATTTTGGCACGGCTTTAATTTATTATCTTGAATTATTTATTATGCATTTTTAAATGAATAAAGTCTAAAATTATTTGTTTTAATTAATTTTACTATAATTAGGGGGCATAATATGCTCTTTTAATTCTAATAAAAGACTGTGTTTCCAAGGATTAATATGTTCAAAATATTTATTAACAATTTATTATATAAAATAGAGTTAAATAGGGCCCTATTTCATACTCAGGTGAAACTGTTTTGAATGTTTTAGAGAGAAAATGGCGGATATTATTTGCAATTGCTATAGGGACCATAATGGTGCCTATTAACGCGAGTATTGTCAACGTTTCGTTACCTACAATTACTGCTTTCTTTTCTACAAGTATTGCGAGCTCAGAGTGGGTAATAACTGCATACTTAATTAATTTACTGGGCTTTGTCTTATTATTTGGTCGTCTAGGTGATTTTTACGGCCATGAAAGAATATATATGGTGGGCCTAGTTAGTTTTCTCATTACGTCAGTTTTATGCAGTTTATCCCCTTCAATAACTTTTCTTATAATTTTCAGGGGTTTGCAGGGTATTGCAGCCGCATTAATGCTGTCAGTCTCTATGGGTATGGTTAAAAGTGCTTTTCCACCTAGTCAGACGGGTAAAGCTTTAGGTATATATGCCGTGGCAATATCTGCAGGTTTAGCGATTGGTCCAGCAATTGGGGGGCTAATACAAACATTTTTCGGCTGGCAAACTATATTCCTGGTGAATATTCCAATGGGTATAACCAGCTTCCTGCTCTGTTATAAAGTTTTAAGAAGAGACGAGACTAAACCAGCTAAATTGGATGTCCCTGGAGCAATATTACAGTATTTTTGCCTTTTTTCTGTGGTATATTTGCTTAATGATATACAAACCTCAAAATTAGATGCTTTGACAATAATAATGGCTCTTGTGGCTGTAATAACGTTAATTTTGTTTATCTGGAATGAGAAAAGGGCAGATGATCCTCTTCTGGACCTTGGAATATTTAAAAATAAAACATTTTCTGCATTTAACCTCAGTCTGTACTTCAATTATATCTGCATGTATATGATTCTCTTTATTATGCCTTTCTACTTGCAAAAGGTACTGTTGTGTAATCCTGCATTAACTGGGGCCGTATTAATGGTTAATCCTATAGTTATGATGATTCTAGCTCCTATAAGCGGTACATTGGCTGATAGGGTAGGTTCAAGACCTTTGGCAATTATGGGGGCGTTAATAAGCGCTTTAGCGTTTTACTCCATGACATCTCTTACTATGTTCTCTAATGTCTTTGATGTTGTATGGAGACTAGCCCTTTTAGGGGTAGGTGCTGCAATCTTCCAGGCCCCTAATAACAGGGCAATTATGACTGTTATTCCTGATAAGAAGAAAGGATTAGCTTCTAGTATTATAGTGACCATGCGAAACCTGGGAATGGTATTTGGAGTATCAATTGCAGGTATACTGTTATATACCACCATAAGCTCGGATGCTTTACAGCAGAATCAACTCTATGACCTGGCGGCATATAATTTCACAAGTGGAATGCACTTGATAATGATGTTAGGGGCTTTCTTAAGTATAGTTATACTTATACTTTCTCCAGTGGGTATCTACAGGAAGAAAATCACTGAAACTAAAGAGATAATTCAGGAATCAGATATAATACCTGCGCCGCAGGATATAATTGGGGAATCAAGCGAGTTAATAAATGAATTAGAACTTGTAAAACATTCAAAGGAATTACTTGAAGATTCAGAACTTTTAAGGTATTCAAAAGAGATAATTGAAGATCCAGCTATATTGATGCGGCCAAAAGATATTTTAAAGGAGAAATTGGATGAATTAAATTTTGAAATCTCCAGGAAGAATGGTAAATAGCTTATGGGGTTAATCTTTTTGTCTGCTTTAAGCTTGGGTGATATTTACAAAGATTTAACTCTTATTTTTTTAATTTAACAGGTTTTTAAGCGAAATTTTTCATTTTTATTATGAATTTAGTTTTGCAACTATTTTGAAATTTAAATATGGAACGTGTTTTTTTGTAAAGAATGGCATTACTTTTGGTATAAGTATTACTATTCTGGCTAAATTAGCCTTAAAAGTAATAATAAAATGTAAATAGAAAGTATTATATATGAAAAAGCTCTAATTGATGCTTGTAATGGTAAATAATGGATTTGTATTACTTAAATAAACATAAGGACTATATTTGTAGTACTGCTATTATTTCCTCCTAAATAGAAAGCCAGAGTAACCTCCTATTAATGTGAATTATAGGGCATTGATTTATGTTCGCTCAAATGTGCATTAAATGCCCTATAATTATTTGGAGAGATAAAAAATGGAAAATAAAAATTTTGAAGAAATAGTAATGGAAAAACTTATGAATATGGATTCTGATTTTGCAGGAAGGAGTACCTGTATAGCATGGGCAACTTTCCCATATAATAGAAATAATTTAAAAATGGTAGAGAATGCTTTAGGAAAACTCAACTGGAAAAATGATGAATATATTTTGACATATGATGAGAATTTGATCTTTGTTAAAAAAGATTTAATTTAATTTTTTAATTTATTAGAAATAATACTCAGTATTACTTTTTGATTAATATTTTAAAGAATTATTTCTCGTATTTAGAATATAATTTTAATTAAATTCTGCTTTTTCTACTTAATAGTGTATTTGATATAATTAAAAATTGTTTATAAAATAATTAAATATTTATTTAGTGTTTTAAGGTTATTTAGGCAATATAGGAAATTTGAATCAGTTAATAATTTTTCCATGTTTTTAGGGGCTAATTTCAGCTAATTTGAATTGAAATTATTACAAATTATGGGATATTTAGGCCGATAGTAATAAAAATGAGTATTTTTTATTACGAATTCACTGAATTTTAGCTTTAAAGTAATAATACGAAACAAATAGAAAGTATTATATATGATCATACTTCACACTCCTCCTACAAACAAATGGAGGATTGAAAAATATGCATATACCAGATGGTTTTATTCCGTTGTGGCAGTGTGCCATATATTATGTAATCGTGATTATTGCATTGTATTTCTCCCTTAACTGGGCGAAAAAGAATCTGGATGAGAGGACAGCACCTTTAATGGCAGTTTTAGCCGCAGGAATATTTGCCATAATGTCACTGAACATACCTATACCCTGGGGAACCAGCGGGCACATGGTAGGCGGGGCTTTAATAGCAATTATATTCATGGCCCCTGAAGCAGCGGTAATTATATTTACATTAGTGTTATTGGCCCAAGCCTTAATTTTTGGAGATGGGGGAGTAACAGCAATAGCTGCTAATGTACTTAACATGGGAATTATTGGAGGAGTTGTCGGGCTTTACACATTTAAGGCTCTTAGAAAGCCAGTAGGAAAAGTACCTGCAATAGCCATAGCATCATGGTTGTCAATTTTCCTGGCAGCCGAAGCAGTGGCTGTAGAAATGTGGCTAGCTGGAACCTTCCCATTAGACTTAGGCTTATTATTTATGGGACTGTATCATTCTGTAATCGGTGTCATAGAAGCTATTTTAACAGTCGTAGTAATTTTAGGTTTAGAGAGTGTACGGCCGGATTTACTGGCATGGAACCGGAAAAAAGACGTTGAAGATGTTAAATCTGAATCTATGGAGGCAGCAGCAAAATGAGTCCTAAAGACAAAAAACTGGTAATAGCAGGACTGGCTATTTGTTTTATAATAGCATTTATGTCGCCTTTCATAGCTTCAAGCAACCCTGATGGACTTGAAAAATCGGCAGAACAATTATCCACAGCTGAAGAATCTGGAATTTACGAAGCACCACTACCTGACTACACATTTGAGCCACTCGGAAAATTTGGTGAAATAGCGGCCTTAGCTATTGGTGCTATTGTAATGCTGGTACTGGGATATGTTGTTGCTATGATTTTTAGGAGAAGAAATCCGCCGGAATTATCGGAATAAATAATTTTTATTTATTTTTTTATTTTATTAAATAGAAGAATATAAAAGGTTCATAATAATTTTTCAAGGACAATACCATAAAAAGCAGCAATTTTCTCAGTTATTTCCAAATCTTTATACGTATAATCTTTTTTAGGGTTACCAAGGACAATTTGGCCAGTAAGCTCGCCTGTTGAAAATACAGGGACAGATAAAAACTGTTTTACAGGAGTATGTCCCTCTGGAATCCCATGGGCAGCCTCATGAGTAGTAACATCCTGTGTGTAAAATGATTTCCCTGTATCCAGTGAATATCCCAGAAGTCCGCCGTAGGTCCCATCTTTTCGCACTGGAAACCGTGCTTCGCCAATTTCCTCGTACATATCGCATTCAAGCGTCATTTTGGTGAATGAAATACCTACGCTATCCTTATTTTCAGGATCTACATAGGCTACATAACAACATTTGCTTTCAGTTAATTTGGTTATCTCTTCTAATATGATGTCTGAAATTTCTTTAAGAGAAAAAGCAGTAGAAACATCTAAATCAGGGATCTGATTTTTATCTCCACTTTGGATGTATGATTCAATAAATTCAATTATAGTTTCCCGGGTTTTGTTGGATTTATCTGGAAATTTTAAGTTTTCTTCAACTTTCATCCTTCGTCTCCCTGATTGATGTTTGGCATTAGTTCATCTGTATAAATCAAGCTTTGAATATATATGATCGTTTTTACTTATAATTTTAATTAGTTTCCCGGTTATGTATTCTAATGGAATTTCTAAACCATTTTCTACCTGAACAAACTTATGTCCTTCTTTTTGAAATAGTTTTTCTACTTTTAGAATTTTAAATGGTATAATACCAAGTATTTTGGCTTTTGAAAACCAATAAAAAGAGGCAGGGCAAATTTGAGGCCATAAAATCAGATCACCAACTTTGATGGATCCGGGGTTCTCTTTAACAAAAAGCAGATCATTTTTTAGAGCAAAGGGCTCAATATCTTCCTTTAATTTTAATATAATAGTTTTATCATATTTAAGAGGGCGATTATATTTTTTTAGGATTTTTAACAAGTATCTTGATGTTATAATTTCTAAATTATCCTTTGAATTAACATTCTCAAGTATACTCTCTTGAACTCCTCTTTCAAAGGCACCTGTAAGCCTAATCCATGCATCTAACTCGTTGCAGAAAGTGTTCTTACTTGTAGAACGCATTGGGCACTTCCAGCAGTATTTATCCTTTAAAATTTTCTGTATTCTAGCATGGAATTCCCTTGAAATTTCGCTGAATTCATCTAATGTGTCTGAAAGCTCGCCCATATAAATCACTCAAGTTCTTTGACCTTTTACATTTCAGAGTAATAAATGTTTTTTTGTA
Source organism: Methanobacteriota archaeon (assembly GCA_023409695.1). GTDB lineage: Archaea > Methanobacteriota > Methanobacteria > Methanobacteriales > Methanobacteriaceae > Methanobacterium_D. The sequence continues at coordinate 8,683 of JAEYQZ010000110.1, forward strand.
GTCATGATTATTTTAAGCTAAAATAACTTTATTTAAACACTGTTTTGATATTATTCAATACGGGATAGTATTTGCCAACTATTTTTTTAAGGTTTTCATAAGTCCTGATTTCCGTGCGTAATGGAATAAATACAATTGAGTATAACCCGCATAATTTCCAAACCTTTCTATGCCAAATTTTCTCATTTTAGGATTTGTAACATTTTTCCCGTCAAAATAAAGCTTGGCAACGATTCTGCTTATCCATATATCTACTGGAAACGCTTTTCCAAACCCATAACCATAAAGAAGAATACAGTCACCTACTTTGGGCCCCACTCCAGGAATCTTGAGTATTGTATCAAAAGCAGCTTCATAATCCATTTGGCTAATTTTCTGTAAATCTATTTCGCTTTGAACCATTTCAGATGCTTTAATTATGTATTTAGATCTGTAGCCTACGCGGCAGCTTCTAAGATCTTTCCATGATGTCCGTGTTTTAAGCAGTTCTGGATTACATGTTTCTTCATCAAACTCATGTTCAGGGGCATTTGCAAGTATTTGTGGGCTAGGAAAAGAGTAAAATGTACCTGATGAGAATTTGTATTCATTTCCAAACTTTTCCTTTAAGAGATTTATTGCTTTGTTCCACTGTCTTATAGAATTGTGAGCGGAGGTTATAGAACATATAATTGATTCAAATACATTATCAGCTTTAAACAGCCTTAATCCTTTACAAAAATCGATTGTAGGTTCTAACTTAGGATCATTTCTTAAAAAATCGTATAATTTAGGGAGATCATCATTTAGCCCAAAAATTTCCATTATTTTAGCCTTAATCTGTTCTTCATTTATTTCTTCTCTAGACTCAGCTATTATATCAATTGGATCATTACTATTGGGTTCATGGGCTATTTTTACAAGGCAAGCGTTATTATCTACAGATATTAATTCTTGAAAGTATTTACCTTTCTTCCCCCAAGCTGGCTGGGAAGTCTGGCCGCTTCCAATAGTAAGTTCAATATCAAATGGTCCTTTAAATTCATGGGGTTCTATTTTAAATCTGGTTTTCATAATGCATCGTTATTATTTAAGATCATTAAATTACAATAATTTTTC
>JAEYQZ010000135.1 GCA_023409695.1 Methanobacteriota archaeon
AAATTAATTGGCGCCTGATTATACTTAAGAAATCATTAAAAGGTCAGACGAATCCTGATTTGATTTTTTGTTAAATAGTTCATTACTTTTTTTATTTGGGTAATATCGCCATAATTAATACTCTAAATGGCTATTTTGTTACAAAAAACCTTCTTCAGCCATAACAAATATTAACGTTTTAGATATTTAAACATGTAATTTTCAGATTGTCAATTTGTTTAATAAATTTCAATTTTAAAATAGAATGGTTTATATGGTAGATCTAGGCACACATATGTACATTGTAGATTAGATTGAAGATTTTTATGTGGGATATTGAAATTTAAGAAAAAGAATGCTGTAAAAACTATTTTTAAGTAAAATTAGATAATTTAAGTCCTGACACTGAGTTTAAAATTTGATGTTTAGTATAATGGCTTGGAATGTGCTATGAACTAAGGTATATTTGGGATTTTTTTGGTCGTGGTAGGTTTGCCCGTTACTTGTTTTTTTTGGAATCGTCGAAAAAGTTTTTTATAGTTTATTTAGAAATGATTGACTATGGTAATCCCTACTATATTTTATTTAATAATTTCTTTAATAATGGGTATTTTTTTTATAATTGTAGGTTGTTCAGCTGTAAATGATTATATAAGGAATCCTGGAAAAAAAGTGTCTTTGATATCTGTTATATTCCCATTTATTTTAGGGATTATTGGTATTATGGGTGCTATCTATGGTTTTATTAGCATTTTGTTATTAATAACTTTTATAATTTTTATTATATTCTATAGTTATTCCTTATATGTTTCAATTAAATACCCTGAAAAACAGGAGGAATATATGGAGAAATGGGAGAAACATCGGGAAATATATAAAAAACCTCCGCTTTACAATTATCTAAGAATTTTTCAATATATAATGCTCGCTTGTGCTATCTTTTGCGGTATATTTATTCTAGTGGTTGTATTATTTGATATATAGCTTTTTAAATTATATAATGTCTGTATTGCGAACTAAAAATATTATAAAACTTTTATTTTTCATTTCTGGTATTTATTAAAGATTATAATTATTTACACTACTAAATGTAGACAAAGAAAATTAATTATCATATGTTATATTAACTATGTATTTATTTACAATTTTAAAGTCTGGAAATGTATGTTTTAATGAGAAAGATTAAATATTATGCTTGTCATTTTAATTTATTCAACTCATTTTTAAATGATGATATGAAAAATTGGTTTTTTTGTTTTAATTATTACAAGATATCATTATGTATTTGGATATCAAAAATTATTTATTATTATTTTAGAAATTAGTTATATGAATAATTTTAAGGTGGGAAATCAAAAATTTAAATTAATTAATTGGAAATCAATTGTTATTGGGAGTTTAATAACATTTATTGGCTTTTTTATTGCATTTAAGTTATTTTCATTAATAGCGATTTTAAAATTAGATCCTAATTTAACATTAATTTCTCTAGCAATTCTTGTTTTAGCACCCCTAATCGCAGGATGTATTGTTGCTTATATGAATAAACCAACATATAAATCTGGAATTATATACGGATTACTTGCCACTATAATTGGTATAATCCTATTCAATTTATTCAGCTTTTTACTAGGAAACGGTACAATGATTCTGTTTATAATAGTAGCAATATTAAGTATTTTAGGTGCCTTTATTGGAACTAGCATTAAAAAATTAGAGATACAAGATAATAATTGAAATTCATTATATTTTTTATCAATAATTGCCGATATGTCTTCACATTTCCTGATCTAGAGTCAATAACATCCAATTTTAACACTCATTGAATATTTTAACATTATATTTATTGGTTTTGAGCAATCATTTGAAAAGAAATAAGTCGGAAAAATTTATATGCTTGATTTCATACACTAATGATTGATTTTATACAAAAATGCACTAAACAAAAGCAATGTTGTTTATCCAATTTTGTAGCTAACAACTGATATAATTATCTAAATAGAGTTATCAGTAAAAAAGGAAAAGTAAAGTCTGGCGGATCTTTATGTGGGAGAAAATAAAGCATAAATTCGAAAAATTTCCAGCACGTATGAGTGTTGCAAGGAAAATAGTTGAGCACGGCCTGCGGGTTGGAGAAAATGGAAGGATATACTGCGGTAATATTGAAATAAGTGATGTAGCACTTGCAAGGGCGGTAAATGTAGATCGAAGAAGTATCAAAACCACAGTAGATGTTATACTTTCAGATGAACAGCTTGCAAAGATATTTAAGAACATTACTCCTGCAGGTACGTTAGTTAAGGGCGTAGCAAAAGAATTAGGATTTGGGGTTGTGGAAATAGAGGCGGATGCTCAAAATTCAGGGATAATAGCCAAAGCTACAGAACTAATATCCAGCAAAAATATTAGCATAAGGCAGGTGCATGCAGGGGATCCGGAGATTGAAGAAAATCCTTTACTTACTATTATAACAGAAAAGCCAATTGAAGGAAATTTAATCAACGATTTTTTAAAAATTGAAGGCGTAAAAAGGGTCTCTATTTATTAATAATAAGTTTTATATATGCCAAATCTAAATTACAATATATCAACATTCAATTACGGTATTTCAATCCATATAACTGCATTTATGTAATAATGGAATTGGATTGTAATTCTGTTATTTGCAGTATGGGCCTCTAAGTTAAATTATAAATATTTAAAATTTATATAAAAAAGGTTATATTGTTTGAAAATAAATGTTTAAAAAGATAAAAATAAAAGGTGTAATTATGAATGAAGCAATTTTACTTTTCTCAGTTATTATAGGTGGGTTTGTAGTCGTATCCCTAATGACTCATGTATTAAATAGAAGTGCAGAATAAATTTGTAAATTTATTTTAACTATTTTTTTATTTTTTATATTACATTTTTAAATTGAGTATAAATTTTGTTCCATTATCTTTTTCAAGTTCTATTTCTCCTCTAAGTTGGTCTACAAGCGTGTTTACAAGTTGTAAACCTAAGGTTTTTGTATTTCTAAAATCGATATTTTCAGAGAACCCTATGCCGTTATCACCAACTATTAGTTTCAGCATGTCATCGTTTTGTGAAAGTGAAACATTTATTTCTCCTTCAATTTCTTCAGGAGAGTTAAATTGTACGTTTGCTGTGTCACTGCTTCCAACTGCAGGATTTGCAAATGCGGCATTTTTAAAATGTTGGTTATACTGTGGAAATGCATGCTTTAAGCTGTTAGAAATCAGTTCATTGAGAATTAATCCTAATGGGATGGCAGTATCTACATTTAACAGAATTTTATCTAAATTAATTTTTGTTTTAATTATATTTTCATCCACCCCATAGGAACTAAAAAGTCCAATTATTAAGTTATGTATGTATTCTTCAAAGTTAATTCTAGCTAAATTATCGCTTTTGTAGAGACCTTCATGAATCATAGCCATAGATTTCACTCTATCCTGGCTTTCCTTGAAAATTGCAAGATAGTTTTCATCTTCAATATATCTGGATTGGAGGCTCAGTAAACTGGAAATTATCTGCATATTATTTTTTACCCTGTGATGTATCTCTTTTAGTAACACTTCTTTTTCTTCAAGTGAGGTTTTAATTTGCTCCTCAACATTTTTTCGATAGCTTATATTCCTGCTGCCGCATACAAACCCTTTAAAGTTATTTTCTTCATCAAATATTGGCGTACCTGCAGTTTGAACCCATTCATAATCTCCAGAGGGTGTTTTATGTCGATATTCAATTTCACTGGAGGAATGAGTATCCCTTGCTTTTTGAGCGGATAATTTTAGTCTTTCTAGATCATCAGGATGCACTAATTCTAAAATATTATTTTCCAACATATTTTCTGGTGTATAGCCTAAAACTTTATGGGCAGACGGACTAACGTATTTATATTCTCCCTGAGCATCGATCCTTGTTATTAAATCCATCATATTGTCTGTTATTAAACTTAAGTGTCTTTCTCTTTTTTCTAATATTTCCTGATTTTTTTGCAGTAATTTTCGTGCCTCATTACTTTCTTTTAAATCCCACATTTGGCGAATAAACATCATTGTTAGAATAATTGCTGCTCCCCAAACAAGAATATTTAAATTATCATCTGTTAACTGTGTATAAATCCAGTATAATAGGATATATATGAAAGTGATCCATAATATGGGTAAGTAAGAACTCCCTTTGACTTTCAGGAATGAAAATTTATATTTGAACTTTGAAAGTGATGATTCTGCTTTGTCATCTATATATGAAACACCTGCAAGCGCTGTTAAGAAATATGAACTCAACCAGCCTATATCTAAATAGTTGCCTGGAATATATACAGTATATAAAAATTGATAAATGTAAATGGCGTTGGTAATAACCAGAACTGCAACACTTAATGCGAGTAATAATAAAGGCGCCTTTTTGACCTGTCCAAACCAGTCAAGCAGCAAATAAGATAATATAAACAGCATAAAAACATCCATAAGCATGTAAAACAAGTATATGAGCATGCTAAATGTATTTGAGTTGTGAACTGTTGGTAAAGATATTAAAAGTACCCATAAGACCAGACCTGCAGATATAATCATGATTCCAGTATCAAGAAGAATTTGATATTTCTTTGTTTCTTGAATCCGAGTAACTGGTAAGTAAAGAATACCGAGTATAAGCAGAGGATAATATGATAAATAAAGTAGATCGGCTATGGATGGAAAAGGAGACTTATTAAGTTCAGTATACATTATTGTCCATAATACATTGCCTAAAATGGTAACTAATTGAGAAAATGCTATTAAAGTCCAGCTTATAAATGCTTTTCTGCTGTATTTAAATGATTTTTTTGCAACATAGAATAAAATGATTATAACAATTAAGTTTAGTGAAAAAAAAGCTAAATTTCCCAATATGCTGTTATAAAACACTGTATTTTCAGTAATTAAAACAAAAATAGTAATTAATAAAGCAACAGCAAAGAAGATTGACAGCGCTTGAAATAATGTAAACTTCTTTTTATTCATTGTGAAATTCATGAGTTCATCAACCTGCCTTTACGTTGATATGATTAATATCTATATTATAATCTTTATATCCTTAATAAATAAATGTGTTAATATAATAGGTGCTTAATTTATTAAAAATAAGTTTAAAAGTTCATTCATAACTAATATGGTGCTAAAAGGGATTTAAATGGAAAATATAAAAATTTTAGTTGTAGAGGATGAAAATATAGTTGCTTTAGACCTTGAAAGTAGGTTAAAAAGTTTAGGTTTTACTGTACTTCCTGTAATTTCTTCAGGAGAGGAAGCGGTGGAAAAAGCATATGAATACAAACCTGATTTAATTTTGATGGACATCCTGCTTAAGGGAAAAATAAATGGAATAGATGCAGCTAAAAAAATTGTGGGGACTCTAAAAATACCCATTATATACCTGACTGCCAGTACCAATAGAGAAGTATTAGAACGAGCCAGACAGGTAGGGCGCTGCAGTTATATAACCAAACCTTTTATGGGAAAAGAATTAGAAAATGCCATTAAAACGCTCTTAAAAAGTAAATTAATGTCTTAGCTAATAATTATTTTAAAATAAAAACATAAAAAATAGAAATTTAGATGAAATAGGATTTAAAAAAATTAAATTACTGGTTGTCTTCTTCGTCTAATACTTTTAGCAGTTCTTCCCATGCTTCTAAGGAATCTTTAGCTTCCTGATCACTTAGAACTTCTATAGCATACCCTGAGTGAACTAGTACGTATCTACCTACTTCAACATCTTCAACTAAATCAAGTTTAGCGTTTTGTCTTACTCCTCCAAAGTCAACAACTGCTACATTATCGTTAATTTCTACTATTTGTGCTGGTGCTGCGATACACATTGAAAATCTCCTCTTATTTAAATTTTAACTGTAAAATATAGTTATAAGCTTAATCTTTTTTTATAAATAAATTTTTTAATCAATTTTAATATGTACTCTTAACATATAAAAATATGCTAAAGAATTTCAAAAAATTTTTTCTAAAGGGAAGTATAATAAATAAATCTATAGGTAAATGTAGTAGTTGACATGGAAGGTATTACTCGTAATAAATCAATTTTAAACTTCTACTAGATCCATAATGTTTAGTTGGATGAGCATTATTAGATATATTATAAAATTAATGAATTATAGTAAAAAACCAGAGGTTTAGAGTGTAAAATTCAAAATTCTGCGGAGGAAATTTTATGAATATTGTAGTTATTGGAGGAGGACCTGCAGGCAGAACTGCTGCAATTGAAGCATCAAGCATTGGAGAAAACGTAACTCTTATTGAAAGAGATAAAATTGGAGGCACATGTCTTAATGAAGGATGTGTCATGGTTACTGGATTAAATGACGTCGCAAAATTTATAAATGATGCAAAGAATTTTAAAAATCTGGGATTAATTGATTGTGACTACCAGCTGCATTTTGATAAACTTATAGATGGTATTAAAGAAACCGTATCTAAAATAAGGCATATTCTTGAGGTAGAAACCACGGATGCAGGTGTGGAAATTAAAAGGGGCAATGCAAGACTTGAGAATAAAAGCGTTATTTTAGATGGTGAAGAGCTTGAATATGATAAGTTAATAATAGCAACAGGTGTAAGGCCATTTGTTCCCACAACAGAAGGATTTGAAAATGCCATAACTTATAAAGATATATTAAGTTTAACAGAACTCCCAGAAGAACTGAATATTATCGGAAGTGGGGTTATTGCAGCAGAGTTTGCAAATGTATTTTCTGGATTCGGCACTAAAGTAAACGTTTTATGCAGAAATAAGTTTTTAAAAATGCTTGATGATGATATTAAAAGATACGTTACTCAAAATTTGATTCCTGATGTTACTATACATGAAAATTTAAGTGTAAATAGTATTCATAAAGACGGTATATCTACAGATAAAGGGGAAATGAATGGGCTCACATTTTTTGCAACAGGTATGGTCCCAAATTCTGAAATAGCAGCTGATCTTGTAGATCTTGGAGAAAGGAAAAATATTATTGTAAATAAGAGGATGCAGACAAGCCGTGAGGATATATATGCCGCTGGAGATGTAACTGGGGGAGTAGGCACAACACCAGTTGCAAGGGCAGAAGGGGTCACAGCAGCAAGAAACGCCTGCGGAATCTTTAAAGAGATGGATTACAGGTTTATACCAAGTGCAATTTCCCTGCAGCAGGATGTGGCATTTATAAATGCTGAAGATAAAAAGAACGGTATTAACGGGCATTTAAAAGGATCTGCAGGTCCTGGATCTTTCTGGAGAGTACATGATGGTAAAACAGGCCTTACAAAGATGAATGTCAGCGAAGATGGAGATATAAATGAAATATTTTCAATTTCACCTTCATCACGTACAAGCATGGCTTACATGTCCAAGCTCTTGAGGGAAGGGCAAAAAGTAGAGGATTTCGATGATTTTATGGAAGTGCACCCTTCTACAGATGCAATATACAAGCTGCTTAGATTTTTTGCAAGGTTTGAGTAAAAATCTACAGAATCTATAGATTTTTGGGTGAATAAAAAAAATTAAAGTTAATGTACCCTTCTGGAATGAATTATCATTTTCCATTTTTTTAATTAAAAGGTACATATGAATTCAAATAAGTGAAGATATCTAATTTAATTTATATCTGACTCGAAACAAACAGATGCGCTCTGTTCTATGTTGCTCCCAATATTTTGCGAGACATTAACGTGAACTGGATGCGTGATATATGAATCAAAATCTGTCATGGATTCAAACATTGTAATAAACAGAATATCAAAGTTTGATTCTCCTTTAAGGGTATTTAACTCCACTATGATGTCATTTAGAAATTCAATACTGTCTTTCATACTCAAAAGTTCTTCTTTTACTTTCAAAACAGCATCTTCATTGTTATCTTTTAACTTCAGCATAACATTGTTTATTATCATTTCAGCGTCTCCATTTAGGAATAACTTGTTTTTAGACTTAATATATCTTGAGTAAGAGCATTTGAAAATTAAAAATTTTCGGTGCGTCAAAAATCCTTGATTTTTGACAGCGCGTGAAAAGTATAGAACAAATTTAGCAGAAAATAAACATAAAAAAAGCAAAAATTCATGACTTATTGAGTCATGATAACTAAATTCGGGCAAAAAAGAACTTTAATGCACTCTTCGGGACCTGTTTTTGAATTTAAACAGGAAAAATACAACTAGAGCTAGTATAATAAGCACTACTACTATAATTGCTATTATTCCAAATATTCCAATGAGTCCCATTTTCCCAAGAAAACCAAGCTTTGCAGCGCCTCCCATCTTCGCTGCGCCTCCTAATTTCCATATTCCAGTGTTTAACAGTAAATTTGCCATATAAGATCACCTTTTAATTTTGATTAAATGATTGAATTTAATTTATATGCTTTAGTGAATTAGTAGTAATTTATATATAAATCTTATTTTAACGATTGATTTTATTTTTAGCCAGAGTTTAAATTACTTTTAATTTTTTATGTACTGTTTCTTAACTCTTCTAACTCAATGCCCATATATTGTGAGGCCCATTCCATAATGGACTTTAAAATAGGAATCAATTCTATTCCCCTTTTTGTTAATGAATATTCTACTCTGGGAGGGACTTCAGGATATACTGCTCTTTTTATAATTTTATTCTCTTCAAGGTCTCGCAGGTGTTTGGTAATGGTTTTTGGGTTAACATTGTACATCTTTTTTTGAAGTTCAGTAAACCTTAATTTATGATCACGGAGATGCCAGATGATTAAAAGGTTCCATTTGTTCCCAATAATCCCCATTGCATCTACTAGTTTGCATCTATTCTCTTTTTTAGATTTCATACTAATTTACTCATTACTTACTTTTTAGAAATAATATTACTTTTATCCTACTGGTATATATAAATAATTTATGGTGTAAATGTATGGATGGAAATATGAAGGTTATAACTAAAACTAAAGGAGGATAAACGAAAATGAAAGTTAGTGAAGAAGGGGTCTTTAATTATGGATAAATCTAAAACATATAAAGTGGGTGATGTTGAGGTCACCCGTATCAGCGAGTCAGTTCTAGACAGCTTCACTACTGCTTCACTCATTCATGACTGTAATTCATTAACAGGCCGGCAAAAAATGGCATTATCTGGCTCAATGGAAGCAAAATCTTTGTTAAGTACTCATACATGGTTGGTTAAAACCCCGAAACATACAATACTTGTTGATACTGGGGCGGGAAATGATAAGAACCGTCCTTTCACACCTTACTTTGATCATCTCAATTTATCTTACCTTGAAAAGTTATCAAATGCAGGGATTAAACCAGAAGACGTTGATTATGTTCTAATGACGCATTTACATGTAGACCACGTTGGATGGAACACACGACGGTCTAATGGTGAGTGGGTGCCAACTTTTCCCAATGCAAAATACGTATTCTCTAAAGAGGAATGTGATTACTATAAAGACTCTGCCAACCACAATGATAGGAATAAAACAAGTGTTATTATCCAGAAAGACAGTATTTTACCGATTATTGAAGCGGGACTTGCTGAGATGATTCATATTGATGGTAGTGAGTTTATTGATGGGTTATCATTTAAACCAACGCCAGGGCACAGTATTAATCACGCGTCTATCACTCTCGCATCACGTGGAAAAAATGCCCTATTTTCTGGAGATATTTTCCATACTCCCATCCAGGTTCGCTATCATGAATTAAATTCAATATTTGATGCATTTGCAGATCAAGCGCGTTCTTCACGGCTTTGGGGAGTTGAATATGCAGCTGATCATCATGCAACTGTGTTTAGTTCCCATTTTCCTGAAAGTTCAGCAGGGTTAGTGGTGCGCAAGGGTGAATGTTTTGAATGGCAGTACATTTAACTCAAATGCGAAAATATGGTTTTCCTCATTATTTTCCTCTATCATAAAATACACCAAATTTTTTAATATAAAAACTTACAAAAATTATTTACTAATTTCACACAATTAATCTAAGGAAAAAGGAAATGATGAAACCAAAAGAAGAACTAAGTTTACCTTGTAACCATAATTCCAACTATGGTAACGTTATATTAAAAGATGAAGGAGTTTGCATTAGCTTAAGAAGTAACAATCCCTTTTCAGATACTGTAAAGACTGAACTAATTAAATATCCGGATATATTAAAAGCTCGTTATAATAAAGGGTTTTTATCCAAATGGCCTAAATTATACATTGAAACTGCCGCAACTTCTAAAAAAATTGAAATAAATGTTGCTGGACTGGAGATTTTACAGGAGTTTGTAGAAAAGTTGAATTTTCGTATTTTTCAAGTTAAAAACAAAGAAAACACGCCCGAAAAAAGTTTAGCGGGCAAATTAAAAGAAGCTAAAGAACTATTAGATATGGGAGCTCTCAGTCAGGAAGAGTTTGATGAAATTAAACAGAAATATTTAAAAGAATTTTAAACCGACGGCTGTATTCAGTTCCCATTTTCCTGAAAAATCGGCAGGTTTATGTGCGAAGCGGTAAAGGTTTCAAATGGCAGTACATCTAATTTAAAAAAAGAAAAGAAAGAAAAAGAAGTTTAATATTTTCTTTTTGGTACTAAACCACATAGAACCATTAAAACAGCTAGTATTAAGTAGTTTAGCGGTAATCCTGTTTTTTGTAATCCTATTGTCGTCTTAGTTGCTGCTTTTACTGTATTTGTATCAGTTCCATTACTGGAATTGCTGTTATTTGCTTGTATGTTGATGCTTATAATTCCATCATCGCTTGTATTAGAGTTATAAGTGTCTGAGGTGACGTTTGGTGTTATTTTGTATGTTCCATCGTCTGCTGCTTTGACTGTTAAGTATAGGTATGGGTCTCCCACTGGTACTGAGTCTAAGATCCATGTCACTGTTCTTGTTGTTTCGTTGTATGTGCATTTTCCGTTGTCTACGCTGATATTTATGAAGTCTAAGCCTTCTGGTATTTGGAAGGTTATTGTGACGTTCTCTGCTGCGTCAGGTCCCTTGTTTCCTAGTTTGTAGGTTAGTATGAATGTTTCTCCTACGGTTGGGTTTTGGCTGCTGCTTGTGGTTTTTATGTAAAGATCTGAAACTGCCTTGTTGATAGTGATATTTACTGTTGCTGTAGTTGTTCCTCCATTGCCGTCACTTACATTGTAAGTGAAACTATCAAGTCCGTACCAGTTGCTGTTTGGTGTGTAAGTTATTGTACCGTCAGCATTAATGACTGCAGTACCATGATTTGGTTGGGTAACGTTTGTTACGGTTAATGAGTCACTATCTGCATCTGAATCATTGCCTAATACATTTATGTTGGTTGATTTGTCTTCTTTAGTGGTTGCAGTGTCATTTTGAGCTACAGGAATATCATTAACAGAATTAACAGTAATAGTCACTGTAGATAC